>NZ_JBFTQY010000132.1:0-7021 GCF_056399245.1 Rhizobium sp. 01N447_2 | reverse complement strand
CGGCACGGCCGGCCAGGCCTCGGTMAGGACCGACGGCGGCAACGCTATGCCGAGCACGGCGAACGGCAACAAGCTCGGCATCGACCCGCATTTCGTGGGGGCAGCGAGCGACAACTTCCACCTCGCCTCGGGCTCGGCAGCGATCGACGGCGGAACCGCCAAGTACGGCGTCAGCTCGGTCGATCTGGACGACCACGCTCGCGTCGTTGGAACTGTCGATATGGGTGCCTACGAATCGGGCTCCAGCGCGGCACCGGGAACGCCGACGACGCCAACCACGCCGACGACGCCAACCACGCCAACGACGCCAACCACGCCGACGACGCCAACCACGCCAACCACGCCGACGACGCCAACCACACCGACGAAGGAAATCATCGGCACCAACGGCAACGACATCCTACCGCACACCGGCCAGTCCAACGGCGGCAACGAAACCTTCAAGGGTCTCGGCGGTAGTGACGTGTTGAAGGGCGGCGCCGGCGCGGACGTGCTCGACGGCGGTACTGGCAATGACACGGCCAGCTATGCGGGCTCCGACGCGGTCAACGTCAACTTGGCGACTAAGGCCGCATCGGGCGACCAGGCGACCGGTGACAAGATCGCCGGCATCGAAAACTTGACCGGCTCAAGCTACAACGACGTACTGACCGGCGGCAACGGCGGCGGCAACGTTCTCACTGGCGGGGCTGGCGCGGACAAGCTGGACGGCGGCGCCGGCAATGATGTCCTCATTGGTGGTGTCGGAAAGGACATTATGACCGGTGGCATCGGTGAGGATACGTTTATCTTGAAGGCACCGACGGAAACCGGGTCCGGCTTAAACCGCGACGTCATCACCGACTTCCAGCACGGCGTCGATAAGATCGACATCTCGGCGATCGATGCGAATGGCTCTGCGGCGGGCAATGGTACCTTCCATTTTCAGGCACAGGAGAATGCCTTGTTCGATCACAAGGCTGGCGCGCTCGCTTGGCACTATGACGACCACGCCGGATCCGCGAGCGATGTTACCGTTATCCAGGCCGACATGAACGGCGACGGCATTCATGACTTCGAGGTTCAGCTGAAGGGCCTCGTCCACCTGGGGGCAGGCGATTTTCTCCTGTAACGATAGCGTTGTGGCGGTCGTCCGATCGCCACAACACGCTGGCCGCAAAAGTCGGCTACTTCGGCGCGCGGATGAGGGAGCCCCATCCGCGCGCTGCGATTTTTCGACAGGCGTCAGCCGGCCTTTCGGGCCGGCTTTGCGTAAACCGATAGCTCGTCAGAACGCCTCACCTCCCGCCATCAGGCGTATCGACGATCGTAGCGCGAATAGAATCAACTCCGACGAATTTCAGGCTGACAGGTCGCCAAGGACCTTTAGAATATGCTCTCGGATCGCGATGGCCGTTTTTCCCGGTGATGCGGAAGTGACGTCGAGCACCAATGTGTTTGGGTGGAGTGGATCGAAAACCCCCGCCCTCCGACTGCGATCCCTCGAGGCTGCCACATCCGTGGATTTCAACCTTTGGCGTCGCTCGGGGTTCGAAACCCGGCGAGCTAGATCCTCTTCATCACACAGCAAACGCACCGGCACCAAAACGGCGTCGCAGGCTTCGGCAGCACCGGCGATCTGTTGAAAGGTACGAAGGCTCCGCTCATCACCCTCCAAGCCGGCAGCGTGAAAATGAAATTGGCGGACGGCGCGTAAGCGGTGATTGCATCAAGGACGGTTTGTCGAAATCGACCTGTAAACTCCCATATTCCCTTTGGAAGCGGGGCCGTTCCATCCTCATCCAGCAGACGCAGAATCGGATTGTTGACCCAGTGGTTGTCGACAATTTTTGCCGAAACCATGGCGCTCAACTCTTTCGCGATGGTCAACTTACCAACGCCCGGGAAGCCTATGAGCACGATGCGGACACCCATCTTTCGCGACACCTACATAGTTTTCGTTGATAATCATGTCGCCCGAAGACATCGCCGTAAATGCGTGTTCCAATCGGATAGACGGTCCACGGCCCAGCAACTTCGTTTTACGGAAGCCGCTCTACCTGTTTGGCCAACGGCATGCTGCATGGATGGACACTTGAAAAATGGCGACCCCTGCAGGATTGCCAAGAATCACAATTTATGCAGTGATTTCAGTGAATATGCTCGGATTTGAGGGGTAGTTTGACGCCATTGATTCCGCTGCGGAAATTTATCGACTGCCCCTCAGTTTCCTCACGTCCGGCGTATCGGTTAGACTGCGATTGCGGGCGGTTACCATCAAGGTAACCGCCGCGGATTGTCGCCGGCACGAGACATATGCGTGGAGCATTGAGGAGCCGATGACAACGCCCGATACCGCCACCCTCCTCGAGGACGCCGCCGACCGGATCGCAGATTTCTCGCGATCGGATCTTCAGATCATGCTCCGCCGCGCGGCGCTGCTGTTGCGCAGCTCTGGATCGATCGCGATCGGGCAATATCGAGAGCCGCTAATCAAACACTTTAGAAGGGGGCTGTTTTTTGATGCCGGCCGCGGCGATTAGCCAGAACAGTCCACCGGCGGCAATTCCGAATACAGCTATTTCTGTGAGCAATTCGGTAGTTTCCARCAACCCCCACCACGTCATCATTCCGTTTTGATAGGTGATGTGATCATTCGTGTAGGCCTTATCCGGGCCGAAAAATACAGTTAGGCATAACCACGGGAAGGTAGCAACGGAGGCCCCGGCCATCGCACAATTTGCAAGGGACGCCCTTACTCGTCCCCTGAAATAGAGTATCAATGGAATTCCCAAGGCAACAGTTGGCGGATAAGCACCGAAGAATGCGACGACTTCAGTTGTTTGGACAACGCGCTCCATCATATCCGGCAAGCCCTGATAGGCTGGGCTGTAAACCGCATATGCGAAGGATGCCGCCAAAGGCACTACAATTACCGCAACGGCAATTCTCCACCAGGGTGGAGATGCGAATGTTGTTACCGCCATGTGCACCTTGCCTAAACAGCCTACGCGGCAGAATTGCACGCGAAGGTGCGTATGACAACCGTCCGGCTCCCGCCTCTTCCTCGGAATAATGACGCGTACGCTTTTGACGACGGGGCAGAAGGTTAGCATCGTCTGTGGGTGCCTTCGCCACTCCGATATGCTAATCGGCTCAGAAGGACCTCAGGCGCCGGAGAAACCCTGACCATGCCCGATATGCCCACCCTCCTTGAAGACGCCGCCGATCGCATCGCCGACATTTCCCGGGCAGATCTGCAGATCATGCTGCGTCGCGCCGCCTTGCTCGTGCGCAACTCCGGTTCCATCGCTCTCGACGACGATACTGAAGAGGCCCTACGGAACGTCTCGAGCGAGCTGATGCTGACGCGAGAAGACGCCATCAGATATATCGTGCGGGAGTGAATGGAGAAGAAACACCTATCTGCCGGTGCACGAGTTCGACGAAGATGGAGAGGTCGACGGGAATGGTTGACGGGCGTTATGCTTGACAGACTCCGCCCACTCCCACTAAGACGCGCCCCGCCCCTTCGATTGGGTTTTTCAGGCATAGTTCGGGGCAAAGGCTGGACGTAAATGATTTTTAAAAGTTTAGCCGGGGTTGATCTTTTCTTTCGCCTTCAAAATCAGAACTTTATCAAACGATATGAGAGCCATATTAGCGGTCCGCCCCTCGATATGGCTGTTTTGTCTATGTCGATCTTGTTTCTTTGGCTGACCAGAGGAGGCGTACTGGATTACATCGCCCCGCACCTAAGATACTTGTTGGTTATTCTACCGAAATACCACTATGAACTGCCATGGCTGGCGGAGAACCATCCAGAACAGGTCGCCCTTTATACATGCCTTTCGTTTTCTCTGATCACATTTACGGTCGTGAAGACACTATTATTTTCGATTTATATCATTTCCTCCCGTTTGAGCCGAGAAATTATAGTTGCCGATCTAAAAAGAGTTGTGAAAGCGGACTTGGCATCCGTGCTCACCTTCGTTTCTTTAATTTTTCTCATTCCTTTGCCGATCTACGGTGCAGGCGCTTCGACAACAGTTGTCGGAAATGCGTATTCCCTCACCTTTTTCAATATACTTTTTCTAAAGATGCTGAGCGGTGGGATCTCGTCGACGGTTTTGCTGGCCAAGAGAATCAAAAGGCCGAACAGAAGGGATCAAGTGGAAGTTACTAGCAAAGACTGAGGGTGGCTGTTTGCCGATCGACGAGGCTGCCCGGTGTTGAACCTTAGCGTATGTCGTCCAACTCATAAACCGGCAGTTGATCAGCGGCTTCGCGCAGCCCCTTACAAGAAGCATGCCGCAGCTTGCCGTCGTCCGTCCCCCGCCGGCAGGCACAAGATCCTCGATCAGAGGCCGGCGCACCCTCTTGCCGTCGACGTGAAACAAACGACAAAATCCTCGCCGTTGTTCACCAACCTGAGGAGTTGTGTCGTGAAGAAAATAGCGACTATCGGACTGGATATAGCGAAGAACGTTTTCCAAGTGCATGCTGCCGACGCTGATGGCTCAAGGGTTTTCAATCGGAAAATAAAACGGGCAGACCTTCTCGAATTCTTCGCGAAATTGCCACCGTGCCTGGTCGGTCTCGAGGCCTGCAGTACCGCTCATCATTGGGCTCGCCGCATTGCCGAGTTCGGCCATGAGGTCCGTTGGTCCATCCAGCCTATGTGAAGCCCTTTGTGAAGCGGGGAAAGAGCGATTTCAATGACGCGGAAGCGATCAACGAAGCTTTGACGCGAAAGACGATGCGATTTGTCCCCGTCAAATCTGCTGAACAACAGGCATCGGGCATGATCTTCCGGGCGCGCTCCCTGGCCATACGCCAGAGGACGCAAGCGATTAATGCACTTCGGTCCCATTTGGCTGAACTGGGGGTCGCGACCGCCCAAGGTACAACTGGTTTGAAGGCACTTATCGCCATCGCAAACGATGAGCACGACGGCCGCATTCCGGCTTCCGCTCGCTTCGCCTTGCAGCAAATTCTTAAACAGATTGAGTTTCTGGGCGAACATCGCACGACTTGATCGCGAAATCCTAGCTCGAACGAAGAACGACGCCGATATCAAGAGACTCATGACCATCCCTGGCGTCGGGCCTATAATTGCAGTCGCCATCACAGCGCTTGCTCCTGACCTTAGTGGATTTAAATCGGCCCGCCATTTTGCGGCATGGATTGGCCTAACTCCGAAAAGTCATTCGAGCGGAGAGAGCCAGGCGCTGGGCAATATTTCCAGGATGGGAAATAGCCACCTCCGAACTCTGCTTGTAACCGGAGCAATGTCGGTTATTCGGAGCGCCAAAACAGCTGAACGAGTCTCTCCGTGGCTAGCAAAGCTTCGGAAGCGGCGCCCTTTTAAAGTGGCGGCAGTAGCATTGGCCAACAAGACCGCGCGAATAGTTTGGGCTCTGCTGATAAGGGGCGGCAATTACATCAAGCCTGGAGGCACCGTCGACGTTGGGACGATGGCGTGAGTTAATGCATCAATCGTCCTCAGATTACAGGTTGGTGAAACGCTAAGATGAAGACCTGTTGGAAACGACAAGAGCGAGCACGGAATACCGGAAGGGCGCAGGTGTTAAGCACAGGCATAATTGTAGGGCCGTTGCTCCGCGAAACGCACCATGGGCATGGTGGTTTGCTGACCACCGACAATGCCGCCGCAATGATGGCAGCGTTTCAATATGACAGGTCGGCACTTGTGTTTCATCGGCGGGTCGGTTCGCGAATGGATCGGCCCRCTTCGATCAAGTCTGCGCGGTCTTATCGGCCGAGCATGGGAGAAGGTTCATGTTTGCCGGACTGATTATTTCCGCATCGCTGAGCGGGCAGAACATGCGACTGCTGGGGGAAGGTATTCCGTTCGTCACGGGCATCGATACGCCGGAGATTGGATCGCACGCGAAGTGCATCAAGGAACGGAAGCTGGCGCTGATCGCCAAGGGAAGGTTGGAAGAGCTTTTGGCTGAAAAGGGATTGCGGATCGTATTGAGCGGCGCAGTCGACAAAACCCTGTCTCACCGTCCGCTCGTCAACATCTATCGGACGAACGGGGAAAAGATCGGGAAGAAACTGCTCACGGAAGGCTTCGCGCGCACCTGGAGCCCGAAGAGGCCGAACTAATGGTGCGACTGATTAAAGAAAATCTGTCGGCACGGGAACAATATGCTCTGTTGATCGTAAAACCTTCGGGCCGTGCGGAGATTCGTTACACTTCGCTATGCGACCCACCTCAACCTTAGCCCCGCTCCGTAGTGGGGCTTTTTTTGTGTCTGCGGTTTCGCCAGACTTGCAGCGCACCTTCGTGCGGCAGCGGTTTTGGAGGCATGCGAGGTGGATTGGTCATGCCGCCACTTCATCAGCAACGTCCCAAAAAGCAATTGCTTAATACGAGTTATTGACTTCGGCCAGCACAAGAACATTTAGCCAATCGCTCGACGGTAGACGATGGATCACTCGCAGATTTGCGAGTCGACGCGTCCTGGCTGCCGTGCTGTCTTCTTCGAGAAAAGGAGGCAACTATGAGATCATTTCATATGGCAGTGCAGGTTGACAGCTCCCTCTGGGCGGTCACCTTCGTTAGTGAATTTGGTTTCCACGAAACCAGGATCATGACCAGCGCCGAGTTCATCGAGATGATCTCGGGAGAAGCCCAGCTCGGTTGCTGGTTTCGATAAGGCTATCCAGTGTCAGGTCAAGATCAGCCTAAATGCAATTGGCGCGAGACGACAAGGACATCAGAACTTCACCGCTTTCGATGGTTGAACAATCTTTTGAAGTGGAACGCCACACACATCCCCTGGGTCAGAGCCCTCACAGAATTACGAGAGGCTGCTTGAATTGAATGGTCGGCCAAAGCATGAGAGATAGTCGGCAGCAGTGCGAGGCGTTCGCCAAGGGGGCGATTAATGCCCGACGAGGATAATGAGACATGGCTTTTGAACGCAGGCGGGCGCGTCATCGAAAAAATGGCTGCGGAGGATTATTCGTCGCTTACCGCTGTTGATCGCTTGACTTACTGCATATGGGC
>NZ_JBFTQY010000131.1:0-7898 GCF_056399245.1 Rhizobium sp. 01N447_2 | reverse complement strand
CTCTATGTCTGCGGCGGCGGCATGGAGGGAGCAATTTCGGCATTCCGCGAAGAAGGCGTCGGCGGCAAGATCGTCCTGGTGGTCAACGAACTGACGCCCGACAGCAAAGCCGGCCTTGCCGACGATATCGTCGCTATGGCGATCGGAACCCCCCTGCCCGCTCTCTGTAAGGAGTTGATGGTCTTGATGACGGGTGCCATCGAAAACGGTGAAACGGCTGTTCCCGGACAGCTCTTCCTGCCTTTCGATATTCATATTTCGGAGAACATCTAAGCAATGATGGAATTCCATCATTCCGTTCGACATTCTCTCAGCAATGAAAGCCGGCGCCGGCGATGACGGATGGATTGCGACGCGAATTCCGATAGAGATTCGCCGACCCATTCACGAGGACCGCTCCGCCCTGACGCGGAGATCAGGAGGAGATACCGATCATGACGTCGATCCGTTTTGCGCTCAATCATATGGCCGCGCCGTCGCTGGCCATCGACGATTTCTTCGCGCTGGCCCGATCGCTCGGCATCGATGCCGTCGAGATCCGCAACGACCTTTCCGGCAATGCCATTCTCGACGGCACCAAACCCGAGGTGATCAGGGAGGCCGCCGCCCGCCATGGCGTGACGATCATCTCGATCAACGCCCTGCAGCGCTTCAACGAGTGGAATGCCACCCGCGCCGCCGAAGCACAGGAACTGATCGATTATGCCGGCGCATCCGGCGCCAAGGCGCTCGTCCTCGTGCCGAAGAATGATGGCACCGGCTGCGCCGATGGCGAACGGCAGGCCAATCTGCGCCAGTCTCTGGCCGCGTTGAAGCCGATGCTCGAGGAGGCCGGCATTATCGGTCTCGTCGAGCCGCTCGGCTTCGAGATCTGCTCACTGCGCTCGAAGACCGAGGCGGCCGAGGCAATCAGGGAGCTCGGCGCGGAATCGACCTTCAGGCTTGTCCACGACACCTTCCACCATCACCTTGCCGGCGAAGCGGCGACCTTTCCTGAGCTGGCCGGCCTCGTCCACATTTCCGGGGTCAGCGATGCTTCCGTTTCCGTTGCCGATATGCGCGATTCCCATCGCGTGCTCGTGGACGGCGACGACCGGCTCGATAATGCCGGGCAGATCAGGGCGCTGCTGCAGGCGGGCTATCAGGGTCCGTTCTCCTTTGAACCCTTTGCCGCGGAAGTTCATGCGGTCAAGGACCCGGCCGGTGCGCTTCGTGCCAGCATGGATTACCTCAGCGCGCGGGTTTGAGACCTGGGCGAAACGTCGCCTGATGCCGCCATCGGCGGTGGGACTGGACGGGGACGATTGTCACGATTGGCCGCGCTGGCGCGGCCAATTGCCTGACGTTATTCCCTGCCTCTGAACCGGCGTTGATAGGCCGGATCATAGAGTGAGCTCTCGCGAAAATCCTCGGCCGCAAGCGAAGGGCCGACGAAGATGATTGCCGTGCGTTCGATCGGTTCGGCTGCAACCTTTGCCTCGATATCGGCAAGCGTGCCGCGCAGGATGCGCTCGTCCGGCCAGGAGGCCTTGACGACGATCGCGACGGGGCAGTCGACGCCGTAAAGCGGTGTCAACTCTTCGACCACTTGCTTCAGCGCGTGGATGGCCAGATGGATCGACAGCGTGGCGCCCGTCGCGCCGAACTTCGCCAGTGTCTCGTCGTTCGGCATCGGTGACGCGCGGCCGGACACGCGGGTCAGCACCAGGCTTTGGGCCACAGCCGGGATCGTCAGTTCTCGGCCGAGCGCTGCGGCTGCGGCGGCAAAGGCCGGAACGCCTGGCGTCATCGTATAGTCGATGCCGTGTTTTTGAAGCCGGCGCACCTGCTCGGCGACCGCACTCCAGACGGAGAGATCGCCGGAATGCAGCCGGGCGACATCCTGGTCGGCCGCGGCGGCGCGAAGATATTCCGCCTCGATCTCATCGAGCGACATCGGCGCCGTATCGACGATGCGTGCGTCCGGCGGGCAATATTGCAGCAGTCCGGGCGAGACGATCGAGCCGGCATAAAGGCAGACCGGGCAACGGGCGATGAGATCGCGGCCACGCACCGTGATCAGATCCGCAGCACCTGGTCCCGCGCCGATGAAATGCACCGTCATCTCTTCATCCTTTTATCCAGCGCCACTGCGTCACCGGCATCGCCGGCCGCCAGCCGCTCATGCCGCCGACAGGCTGTGCGCGCGATATTTCGATCCGCGTGAGGAAGCCGCCGCGTTTGCCATGTTCAGCGAGCAGTACCGCTTCCATCTCCAGCGTCACGGCATTGGCAACGAGCCGCCCTCCCCGCTTCAGCGCGGCGATCGCAGCATCGACAACACCCGGCTCGCTGCCGCCGCCGCCGAGGAAGATCACATCCGGTTCCGGCAGGTCCTTCAGCGTGAGGGGTGCTGCACCTTCGACGACAGCAAGATGCGGCACGCCGAAGGCGGCTGCGTTGCGGGCGATCCGCGCGGCCCGCTCCGGCGACTGTTCGACGGCGATTGCCTTCAGGCTGGGATCGGCCAGCATCCATTCGATGCCGATCGATCCCGAGCCCGCGCCGATATCCCAGAGCAGTTCGCCATGACGCGGCGCGAGCGCCGAAAGCGTCATCGCCCGGATTTCACGTTTGGTGATCTGCCCATCATGCTCGAACAGCTCATCCTCGAGCCCGGCGGCAAACGGCAGGATGCGAGCCCCCTCCCCTGCCGCAACATCGACGGCGCAGACATTCAGGGGATCGATGTCCAGGAGGCCGAAATCCGTCGCCGCCACGCTTCTCTGCCGTTCCCGAGCGCCGCCAAGCGCCTCGAGCACGGTAAGTTGCGACTGACCGAAGCCAGCGGCAGTCAGCAGCGCAGCCAGATCGCCAGGCCCCTTCTCGTCCGAAGTCAGCGCGAGGATGCGCCGCCCGGCGTGCAGATGCGGCCGGATCAGGTCGATCGGCCGTCCATGCAGCGAGATGGTCGCGACCTCCTGCAGCGGCCAGCCAAGGCGGGATGCGGCAAGGGTGAAGGCCGAGGGCGCCGGGATGGTGCGCATCTCTTCCGCCGCCACATGGCGGGAAAGCGTTGCGCCGACGCCGTAGAGAAAGGGATCGCCGGAGGCGAGCACGACAACCGGCGTGCCGCGCCTGTTAACGACGGCTTCGACCGAGCGCTCGAACGGGCTCTGCCAGGAAAGCCTTTCGCCCGTGATCAGCGACGCGGCAAGCGCATGGTGCCGTGCGCCGCCGAAGACGGCGGGTGCGGTCGCAATCAGCCTCTTCGCCTCCTCGCCCAACCCTTCTGGACCATCTTCGCCGATGCCGATAATAGTCAGCCAGCGCTGGCCGGACGCAGGAGAGACATCAGACATGGGAAGACCCCGCATCCTGATCCTTGGCGGCACCGGCGAGGCGCGGCTGCTGGCCGAGGCGCTGGCAGCGCGTGACGATTGCGATGTTTTGTTGTCGCTTGCCGGCCGCACCGAAAAACCGGCCGCGCAGCCTGTTCCAGTTCGTATCGGCGGTTTCGGCGGCGCTGCCGCACTTGCCGATTTCCTCAAGGCCGGCGGATATGGTCTGTTGATCGACGCCACGCACCCCTTCGCCGAGCGCATTTCGGCCAATGCCGCGTTTGCGGCCGAGACCACCGGCATTGCTGCCATCGCTTTGCGCCGTCCCGAATGGCACCGCCGGCCGGGCGATCGCTGGCAGGAGGTGCAGAGCATTCCGGCTGCCATCGAAGCGCTCGGCCCCTCCCCCCGCCATGTCTTCCTGGCGACGGGTCGCCAGGGCGCACATCATGCGGAAGCCGCACCGCAGCATCACTACCTCGTCCGCAGCGTCGATCCCGTCAAACCGCCGCTTGCGCTTGATAATGTCGAGTACATCCTCGAGCGTGGTCCGTTCACGCTGGACGGTGAATGCGATCTGCTGAGGCATCACCACATCGACGCCATCGTAGCCAAGAACAGCGGTGGTGCCGCCACCTATGCGAAGATCGAGGCAGCCCGCCTGCTCGGTATCGAGGTGATGATGGTCGCGCGCGCCCCGGCCCCGATCGTCAAGGCGGTCGACACTATCGAGGCAGCGCTGGCGGTGATCGATCACCTGTTCCCCCCCGCCATGAAACGCGGCGTATAGACGAGGTCCAGCCGGCCTGGCCGTGTGACGATGCGTGTTTCGGCCGAGCCGATGATGATGCAGGTCGCCATATCGGCAATCGACGCATCTGCCTGCGACAGCTGCTGGACGGCGATGCGTTCGTCCGGGCGCCCGGCCGCACGCCCGAAAATAACCGGCGTTGCGGCAGGCAGATGGTCACGCAACAGCTTGAAGGCTTCGCCGAGCTGCCAGGGCCGCGCCCGGCTGATCGGGTTATAGAGCGCGATGACAAAACCTGCCTTTGCCGCCAATATAAGACGGTTTTCTATTATATTCCAAGGCTTTAGGTTGTCAGATAGCGATATGGCGCAGAAGTCGTGGCCAAGCGGGGCGCCGGCTCTTGCTGCCACCGCCAGCATCGCCGTGATGCCGGGCAGGATGATGAGATCGACCGCGCGCCATGCGGCCGGCCCGTTCTCGATCGCTTCGCAGACCGCGGCCGCCATGGCGAAGACGCCGGGGTCGCCGCCGGAGACGACGCAGACCTTGGCGCCATCAGCTGCCATGGCGAGTGCTGCCCCTGCCCTGCCGAGCTCCTCGCGATTGTCCGAGGCATGCCGCAACTGATCGTGGCGGAGCTCCAGCCTGTCGAGATAAGGTCCGTAGCCGAAGAAATCCGTCGCCGCATCGACTGCAGCCAGCGCTTCCGGCGTCATCTGCTCGGGGTTGCCGGGACCTGTGCCGATCACGAAAAGCCTGCCGCTCATCGGCTGCCCTCCCAGCCCGGCACCAGCACGAGCGAAAAATACGGTGCATCGCCGTCGGTCCTGTCGGCAAGCTTTTCCATCGCTGCATTCGCCATGGTGCCGCGCTCGACATAGACGGCTTCGGCAAGCCGGCCGGCGGCCGCCAGTGCCCGGCGGATCTTCGGCAGATTACGGCCGACCTTCATGATGACGGCGGCCTGCGTATCGGCAAGGCGGCGCGTCAGCTCGGCCTCGGCCATCGTACCGGGCAGTACGGAAAGCACGTCGTCACCTTGAACGATCGGCATGCCGGCCAGCGACCAGCAGCCCGACATGGCGCTGATGCCCGGGATCACTTCCGTCGGGTAGCGCGTGGAAAGCCTGACATGCAGATGCATATAGGAGCCATAGAAGAGCGGATCGCCTTCGCTGAGAACGGCGACAGTCAGCCCGGCATCGAGATGCCCGGCAACAGCATTGGCAGACTGATCATAGAAATGGGTGATCAGCCTCTGATAGCGTTCGTCGTTCTTGTCGATCTCGGTTGTCACCGGATAAAAGAGCGGCAGCAGTGTCACCCCGGATTTCAGCAGGGGCTCGACGATCGCCTTGCCGTTGCCGCCCCTGCCCTGCTTGGCGAAATAAGCGATCACATCCGCGCCTTCGATGGCGCGCACGGCTTTAAGGGTGAGGAGCTCCGGATCGCCGGGACCCGTGCCGACGCCAATGAGACGGCCGCTTGTCATCATAGGCCCTGCCTCGCCAATGCATTGATGGCGGCTGCGGTCATGGCGCTGCCGCCGAGCCGGCCGCGGACGATGGCAAAGGGTACACCGTAGGAATTTTCCGCCAGCGCATCCTTCGATTCCGCCGCGCCGACGAAGCCCACAGGCATGCCGAGGATCGCTGCGGGTTTCGGGGCGCCGTCGCGCAGGAGTTCGAGCAGATGGAAGAGCGCGGTCGGTGCATTGCCGATCGCGACAACGCTGCCGCCGAGCCGATCGAGCCAGAGATGCATGGCGGCAGCCGAGCGGGTATTGCCGGTCTCGCGTGCAAGCTCGGGTGTCGCGGGATCGCGCAGCGTGCAGATCACCTCGTTCAGCGCCGGCAGCCGCGCCCGGGTGACGCCCTGGGATACCATTTCCGCGTCGCAGAAAATCGGCGCCCCACCCTTCAGCGCGTCGCGCGCAGCGCTGACGAAATCGGCGGAGAACAGGAAATGCTCGGCCGCCTCGACCAGCCCGCAGGCATGGATCATGCGCACGGCGATTTCGGCTTGATCGTCGGCGAAGCGCGAAAGATCGGCCTCGGCACGGATAATGGCAAAGGAACGCTCGTAGATCGCATCGCCGCTGCGGATATAATCGTAGTCTGGCATTCCTATTCCTGTCGCAGCGCCTTCGAAACGCCGGTTGCGCCAAGCCGTGTAAGGCAGGCGGCGGTCGATTCGCCAGCGTCTTTGTTGTCTTCGATGGACCGGGCGAGCCTCTCTATAGCGAAATCGATCCGACCGCCAGCGATCCGTTCGTCCGGCTGATCCGCAGCAAGCCCATTGAGGATGAGGCCATAACCTTCCGCCGAACCCGTCAGGGTCAGTGCCGGCCGGGCATGAGCGCAGCCCTTGGCGCAGCCGGACAGATGCAGCGTCAGCGAACCGTCGAAGAGGGCAGGTGCCGCGGCAATGATACGGCGGGCCAGGGTCCGCGTCTCGTAGAAAGCCGAGCCGCAGGCGCCGGCGCCGGCGCAGGCGGCGATATGCTCGGTATTCTCGCCAGGCTCGGTGCTGAAGCCATGTCCAGCGGCGGCGATCTGCATAGCCGGGACTGTATCTGCTGGAAGCCCGATGAGGAAGAAACCGCGACCGGGTGCAAGCCGGATGGCGGTTGCGCCAAGGGCCTTTGCCAGGTCAAGCAAAGCGATCAGATCGGAGGCTCTCATCTGCCCGAATTCCGGCCTGACGCCGATTATGATTTTGCCGTCCTCAAGCCTGTGCGTGCCGGCAAGCGGTATCCCTGCTGCGCGGGGCGGATTGAACGGAATGCCCTCCATCGCGGGAAACCGCGCCCGCAAAAGTGCAGGATCGATATCCCGTGTCCGTCTGCCCTGCCCGAGGGTCGCCAAGAGGCTGAGGATTTCGCCGACGGCCGATATCGCAGTCTCTGCAGGACCGATCGCGACGAGCATTGCAGTTTCACCGTCGCCATTGATCGCGACAAGCCAATCTGTGTGGGATTGAGCAGCGACACGAATATCGGCGGAGACTGCTGACAAGCCGAAGGATCCGCCGCCATCGACGACAAGCGAGAGTTTCGGGGCGAGCCGCGGCGAGGCGAGCAGATCGTGGAGCGTGCTGCGTAAGGCCATTTCCATTACGGCAGCGTCGCTTATTTCTTCCGGGTCGATGCCGTGCAGCGGCGATGTCTCGATCGCTGGTCCGTCCGGCATGATGATCCCGGCGGCATCGATATCGGCAGCGAGCTGTCCGACGGTCTCGGCGCGCAGCCCGCGGATCTGCAGATTGCCGCGCGCGGTGATTTCCAGAATGCCGTTTCCATGAACCGCGGCCGAACGAGCAAGGCTTGCGAATTGTGATAGCGTCAACGCGCCACCGGTCGGCCGCAGCCGGACCAGCAAGCCGTCGCCGGTCGGCATGGGCGCGGCAAGGGCGGGGCAGGCGCCGCGCCTGCGCATCTCCGCAGCCCGGCGATCGTGCAGATCCGCCTCGCCTGTCTTCTCGCTCGCCTTTGCGGCCTTAATGTTCATTCTCGATCCTCTGATCATTTCTTACATGATCGCGGCCGACCCGGCAAAGCTGATGGAAAGACTTCGAACCGCTATTCCTCGAAATCCCGTCCCTTGCGCAGGAGATAGATGTCCATGATCCAGCCGTGCCGTTGCCTGGCCTCGGCCCTGAGCGTCAGAATGTCGGTGGCGATGTCGCCAAGTCGCCCTGCTCTGACGATCTCATCCTTGGTGCCGAGATAGGCGCCCCAGAAGATCTCGGCATCGGGATCGTCGATCTTGGCAAAAGCCTGTTCGCCGTCGAGCATGACGATGGTGCTGTCGGCCAGAAGCCCGTCC
>NZ_JBFTQY010000130.1:0-8553 GCF_056399245.1 Rhizobium sp. 01N447_2 | reverse complement strand
GGCTATGAGCGCTCCGGTCAAGAGGCCGAGAAACATGCCGCCGCCGACCACCAACGCAGCCTCGCTCCAAACAAAGGCGCCAAGCTGCCGCGGCTTGGCACCAAGCGCGACGAGGATGGCGAAGGAGCGTTCACGGTCTGCCAACCCCAGCCCAAGGACCAATCCGCCCGAGGCGGCAAGCATGACCAGCGCGAAGATCAGCTCAAGCCGCGTCAAACCGGCGAGGTCGATCGCTGTGAGACTCGATCCGATCAAAGCAACGGCATCACCAATCTGGCTCACCTTCAGTCCAGGGAGGCTCGCAGTCGCGCTTTGGGCGGCCCGAGCGATGCGGGCCGGATCGCCGTTCGATCGGATGAGAACGATCTCGCTTTCCGGGGAACCTGTCTGCTGCGCAATGTAAGTGGCGTTGGCGACCAGAAACGAATCCTTGGGTGCGGTGGGGAATTCGCGCACCACGCCCACGATGTGGAAGGGCACGGCATGGTATTGGTTATCGGCCGCGTTTTGCAGGCGAATATTGATGCCGTCGCCGCGACTGAGCTGATAGTCGTTCACCGTTTCCTGCGATACCAGCACGCCATCGGGCGTTCGCGCGAGATCGGCGAGCGTCGCCCGGGCGGCACCATTGGCGAAAAAGGCGTCGGACATCGCTGTGGCCGAGCCGATGCGCTCCGGATCGATGCCATAAAGATCCTGAAGGTCCGTCCCAACGTAAGCGTATCGATGTTGCATCGGCTGGGCGGCCGCCACGCCCGGCAGCCTGGAAAGACGGTCGAGCGCCTGGGATGCGGGCGCGGCGGATGTGCCCGTAACCCTGACGTCGGCCCCGTTGGTGAGTTCGGCGTCGACCCGTGCCTGGGCCTCATAAGTCGCGTTGAAAATCGCGGTCGATGCGGCGAAGGCAAAAGCAAGCGCAGCCAGGCCGATGCCAGCAGTCAGCCGCCGGCCTTGCCGTGCAAATGTCGCAGCCACAACATCCGCGAGACGTCCGGCGACGGGTCGCAAGCCCCTGGCGATCACCGGCCGGCCTTGCCGCAACCCGGACCCGACGAGCCGCATGGAAAATAGCGCCAGACCATTCCAGAGCAACACCGGGGCGAGAAAGGCCGTATAGTCGACCGCGGTCGCCGCCACGCCCTCCGGCGCGAGAACGACCTGGTATCCGCTCGCTGCCGAACGCCAGTAGAGCGCCGCCGCGAGCGCCAGCAGCACCAGATCAAGATAGAAGCGAGCCCAAAGTGGTGCCCGGTCATTGCCGATTGGCCGCCGGGCGCCCGCAATGCTCAAGCTACGGGCGTCGCGCCAGGCGGGGATCAGGATCGCTGCGAGCGAAAGCGCGATCCCGGCCACCGCCACGGTGCCGAGCAAAGGAACCGCTGCGCTTCGCAAGAGCGACACCCCGAGGATGAAATTCGCGGCAAGAGCAGCAAGGAGAATACCGAGGATCGCGCCGCCGACACCCGCAACGACCGCTTCAGCCGCAGCCAGGCGAAGGACTGCATCGACCGTTGCTCCCCGCAAGCGCAACAACGCTTGGTCGCGGCGGCGCTTGTCCCGTCCAGCTCCGGCTATGGCAAGCGTAAGCAGAATGGCGAGGATGGCCCCAGGGGCGCCGAGGAACAGGAAAACCAGTCGCGCATAGAGGGCATCCTCGCGGACTGACTCCAATCGGGCCGCCAGGTTGTTCGCAAGCAGCGCCGTTCCAGCGACGCGGGCCTCGAAATTACGGCCGCTCTCAGTTGCCCGGGTGCTCGCAGCGACCGGGTCGGAGGGCAAATCATGATGATCGAGCTTGACGTGGAACTCGGTCCGAATGGTATCAGGGCGGCTGGCGCCTTGCTGCTCGAACACCTGCTGCCACTGAGACATAGGCAGCAACAGAACGTTGTCTGGCGGGGCTTGTGGTGTGGCGCCAGCCGGTACACCGACCGCCTGAAACATCGCATCGGCGTTGGGCAAATCGACGATACCGGCGATCGTCACGCTGGTATCCGGCGCTTGGTGGTGGATGATGACCTGATCCCCGACCGCGACATGCAGGTTGGCGGCAGTCTGCTGCGCTATCAGGACGCCATCGACCGATCCTACGAGCGGTCGAACCTGTGCGGGGAATTGATCGAAATAGTCCGGTCCGATGCCAAGTACCGTGCCGCCACCCGTGGCCTGCACGGTGCCTCCCGTGTTCGCCTCAAAGCCTGGTACGTCGGCATAGTTGATCAACTGCAAGCCGGTAACCGAGGCGGCAGAGCGGATCGCTGCCTCGACCGCACTCTGATCCGCCCCCGGAAGCGTCTGGACCTGCCAGTCGACGGGAACCTGGGCGACCGACCGAGCCGTCATCTCAGCCGCGCTGTATTGCAAAAACGCACCCAGGCAAGCGATAAAGGCGACTGTCAGCGCCACACCGCCGATGGTGCCGACAAGGCGACCGGAGCGGGTCCGGATAAGTCCGATCAACCAGTGCCCGTACATGGGGACCTCTCAACCATGCTTTCCAATTTGCCGTGACGCATCCACCAGATGCGGCTCATCTTTGCAGCTACGCGCTCATCATGCGTGGCGATGATGATGGCGCTTCCGGTCTGGCGACCCCAGGTGCGAAGTCGATCGACTAGTATCGCGGCGCCAGCCTGGTCGAGCTGGCCTGTCGGCTCGTCAGCGACAATCAATTCCGGATTGGTCACAATGGCTCGGGCCACCGCGATCCGGTCGGCCTGGCCCCCGGAGAGTTGCTCGGGAAGCTTCGACGCCAGGGTTTCGATTCCGAAAACGGCAAGCGCTGCCAACGCGCGCGCCTCGGCTTCGGAGCCGTTGCTGAGAAGGATTGGTAACTCGACGTTCTCGACGGCGGAGAGTGCGGGCATCAGGTTGGCAGATTGGAATACGACGCCGATCCGCTCAGGGCGCAATGTGTCGGACGACCCAAGCCCGGGCCATTCCAATCGTCCTGAGCTTGGCACGTCCAGTCCCGCGATCAGGTTTAAAAGCGTCGTCTTTCCGCAACCCGAAGGTCCCATGATCGCGATTGTTTCGCCGGCGTTAATCTTGAAAGAGCAGCCTTGAACGGCCGCCACGACGCCCCGTTCGCGCTGGAAGCTGCGCCACAGGTCCGTAGCCACTGCCAAGGTCTTAGTCATGCACGATGCCTCCATCCCGGATATCGATAATGCGGTCGGCCCGTGCGGCTAGCGGACGGCTGTGCGTCACGACCAGGACGGCAGCGCCGCTCCGGCAGTTTTCGATGAGGCGATCGATGACAAGCTGCTCGGTTCCCGCATCAACCTCGGCGGTCGGCTCATCGCACAGCAGGATTGACGGCTTTGCTGCGAGCGCCACGGCCAGGCCAGCGCGCGCTGCCTCGCCGCCTGAAAGGTGAGCTGGTAAGACACCGGCGAGGTCGTCAAGGCCGAGGCTCCCGAGAAGGCCGTCGATTGCGTCCGGTGCGCCGCGGCCGGAAATCTCCATCTGGAGACGGATGTTGGCCCGCACCGTCAGATGATCGAACAGATTGCCGGACTGCATGAGCATGCCGAAATGACGAGCCCTAAGCCGAGCCCGCTCTGGTTCGGGGCGTCGGGTCATGCGCTCGCCCATGACCGACACCATCCCGCCATCCGGTTCATCGATCCCGGAAAGACAGGCAAGTAGCGTCGATTTCCCGCTCCCAGAGGGGCCCCGCAAGGCGGTAAATTCCCCTGTATTGAGGGTGAGGACAACCCCACGTAAAGCCACAACTTCTTCGTCGCCGGCATGAAAGAAGCGGTAAAGTTCGGTCGCCTCAAGTGCGAACATGAACTCACCTCCACTGCAAGGAGTTGGAGATCAGCTGCCACTGGTCGGCGTTATCCGCGCCGGCCGGAGCGGCAAGGTCGAGGGTGACCGTCTTGCCATTCTTGAACAGAATGAAGCGCTCGTGTTCGAGCCTGATCTGCTTGTTCGTGACCGGGTTCGGCGCGGAATTCGACAGATAGCTGATGCGAACGGCCGGCCCGGCTGCGAGCTTCACGTCCTTGACCGCGGTGACTTTGACGGCGTGTGCGGCTGCCTTGAGGTCCGTGATCTCGTGGGCCTTGGCTGAAGAAGCCGTTGGAGCAGCACTCGCGGTACCGAGGGTGGCGTCTATCTGATCGTATTTATCGAAGAACCTAACGCCATGGTCGATCACGGTCCGTGACCAGCCCTCGGGCACCTTTAGATCAAATCCGTCAGGAGAGGTGTAGGTAACGAAGACCTGATTGTCCGGAATGTCACCTGGTGGGTTCGTCTCGGGCGCAACGAGTTTCTCCTGCGCCACAGCGGGAGCAAACGCGCCGAATGACAGCATGAGCAGCACGGCTAGTGCGATGGATATCCGATTGCGGACGATCATGATTAACGCTCCTCTGCGGACTAGAGAAGGCATGGAACGCCAGGAGAATTAGGAGGGTCTTAGAGGATCTGCCGTAGTGCAAACGGCCCACACCAAATCTGTGCAGGTGGACGCGTTTAGGCTAGTTTGAAGCATGCGTGTTCTTGTGATCGAAGATGACGTCATGCTCGGTCGGGCCCTCGTGCAAGCGCTCGATGATGTCGGCATGTCGGTAGACTGGGTGCGTGACGGGCAACTCGGGGACGAAGCCATCGCTGTTGGCGGACATGGCCTTGTGTTGCTCGACCTCGGCTTACCCGGCCGTTCGGGCCTGGAAATCCTCCGCTCGCTGCGGGCCGCCGGCGACAAGAGGCCGATCCTGGTGATTACCGCCCGTGACGAACTCGACGATCGCGTCACGGGGCTCGACCTCGGGGCCGACGACTACCTAGTGAAGCCGTTCGAGGTCAAAGAACTGCTCGCGCGCATGCGAGCGGTCTTGCGCCGACATGGAGGTCAGGCGGTTTCCATCCTCTACACGAGCGAGATCGAGCTCGATCTATCTAGCCATGAGGTAAAATATCGCGGGTGCAGCGAAGTGTTGCCAGCGCGCGAATTTGCCTTGATGCAGGCATTGCTGGATCGTCCCGGAACCATTCTCTCGCGCAGCCAGCTTGAGGAAAGGCTCTATGGTTGGGGTGAGGAGGTAGAAAGCAACGCCGTCGACGTGCTCATCCACTACGTGCGACGCAAGTTCGACAAAAACATCATACGCAACGTCCGAGGGGCCGGCTGGATGGTCCCCAAATGATAGGCACGATTTCGATCCGACGTACGGCTTTCATATGGCTCGCAGGGTTAATGGCGACCATCGGCGTTTTCGCGGCGATAACATCGTACTTCCTTGTCAGGAACGAGGCATCCGATTTCCTCGACAATCAGCTACGGCAGATCGCCCTCTATGTCGGGGACGCGCCGCCCGTGCCAGCGGACGGCCCGGTCGGAGATGTGCCGCACGATCCCGAGGACGACTTCGTCATCCAGGTCTGGGATGTAGCCGGCAGGCCGTCGCGACTTTCGCACCCCGCCGTTGATATTCCGCAGCAATCGTCCACCGGGTTCGCCGACATTTCGACCGGCATTGATAATTGGCGAGTTTACACGCTGGCCGCGCCGGATCGAACTGTTCAGGTGTCCCAGGATATGAGCGTCCGGCAAGAACTGGCTGCCAGTGCCGCGCTCCAGGCGGCACTGCCAATCATCATTCTGATTCCATTGTCATTGCTGACACTGAGCTGGATCATCGATCGGATCATGGCCCGACTCGATCGCCTGGCCGTCGCGGTTTCCTCCCGAGACACGACGGTGGACAGTCCTGTGCCGACCGACGACGTGCCTGCCGAAGTTATTCCCTTCGTAAGTTCGATCAATCTGTTGCTCGCCCGGCTCCGCGCATTGCTGGAGAGACAGCGGCGATTTATTTCTGACGCCGCCCATGAATTGCGCACACCGCTCTCCGCGCTGCAAATTCAAATCGACAACCTTCGGCACGACGACCGGGATGGCCGATTTTCCCAGCGTTTGACCGAGCTCGAAGCCGGCATCGGCAGGGCCACCAGCCTCGTGAGCAAGCTCTTGCGCCTCGTGCGCTATGACGCCCACGAGACCGCGCCCGCGCCGCAGCCGATCGACCTCGTTCAGCTTGCGCTCGACACCGTTGCGCGCCTGACCCCGCTCGCCGAAAGCCGGGGGATTGACCTTGGCATCACGCGCCGGGACAAGGCTATCACGATCGGTGCGCTGGCCGATTTCGAAGTCATCCTGGACAATCTGGTCGAGAACGCCGTGCGGTACACGCCGCCGAGCGGAACAGTCGATGTCGCGGTGATCGTCGCCGGGCAAGAAGCCCGGATCGAAATCCACGACACCGGCCCCGGCATCCCGGAAGAAGAGATGCCACGCGTCTTTGAACGGTTCTTCAGGGCAAGGCCTCAGGACAGCGAGGGAAGCGGTTTGGGGCTGGCGATCGCGAAAGCGGCAGCCGAAAGACAAGGAGCGCGCCTCGCACTTGCCATGCGCGAGGACGGGCCCGGCCTTGTTGCATGCCTCATTGTACGAATGGCCTCAATGAAGGCCTAGGTGTTTGATGCCAGCSTCATCGCCAATGGACAAGCAGTCGTTTCCGATCAAGTCAAAATCACTCAGCACCGAGATGGAGGCATTCTCTCGCAAATCATGGTCGAAAACGGCGACGAGGCGAAGAAGGGAGACATCCTGTTGCGTCTCGATGAAGCGCAGCCGGGAATGCCCGTCGAGGTTTTCGTCAAGACAAAAGAGCGTACGCCGCTGTCCTTTCTCGTCAAGCCGTTTACAGACCGGGTCATGCGCATATTCCGCCAAGAGTAATGCCCGCATTGAGAGATGAATCAGGGCTTCCTTGACCGGAATGAGGAAATGCAGCGCGCGGTGGCGTGAGAGCGAGAAGGCTCGTAGGTTTGCGCCACACTGTTTCCATTTCATACGGATTGGTGAAGTTACTGTCACACGAGCGGAATATCGGGGTGCTAGCGTCGGCATCGATGTTCAAAAGGAGTTACCATGCGCAATCTAGCCCTGTCGCTCGCCCTCGTCATCGGCCTTGCTTCTTCCGTTTTAGCAGAAGATGCCAAGCCGTTTTCCGATGCCAAGGAAATCGACCTCGTTTCGCTGTTGCCGGCACCGCCCGCAATTAATTCGCCGCAGATGCAGGCCGAACTCGCTGAAATACTAACGATCCAGGTTACCCGCACACCTGAGATGGCCGCACGTGCCGTCGCCGATGCGGATGAAGATGTCTGGCGCTTCGCCGATGTGATCGACAATTCCAAGTTCACCAAGGAAAACCTGCCGAAGTTCGCCGCCTTCTTCGACCGCGTCGTCGCCACAGAAGGCGCTGTTGTCGATCCGGCCAAAGATTTCTGGAAGCGTCCGCGGCCTCACCTCTACAGCGACCTGGTCAAGCCGATTGTCCCACTCTCGAAGTCGGGTGCTTATCCGTCGGGTCACACCACCGTCGGCACGCTGATGGGCATCGTCCTTTCCAACATGGTGCCGGAGAAAAGGACCGAGCTGATGGCACGCGCGTGGGAATATGGCCATAACCGTATTGTCGGCGGCATTCACTATGCTTCGGACGTCGAGACTGGCCGCATCGCCGGCACCGTCATTGCCGAAACGATCCGCACCCATGACGACTACAAAGCTGAATTTGAAGCCGCCAAGGAGGAACTTCGATCCGTCCTTGGTCTGCCCCACGTCTGAGCCGATTGACCAAACATCCATTTGAACCGCCGGCGAGAAATCCGGCGGTTCCATGCTTTCAGGCATGGTCGCCCTTGGATGACCTCGCGTTAGAGTTTACTGCCTTCAATTAACGTTTCCGGCAATTTATGCCGAACGGCAGCTAGACCCCGCGGAGGTTACCTTCGGTGGCTTCAGAGCAGTCGTCGTTGAGTACCTAACGACTTGATACATTTCAGTCGCTGCCGACCATTGTCGCCATCCCTCGCCTTGACGAGATTCGAACCATCGGGTGTGCCTTTGTTTCCCTAACCACATGAAACATCTAGCAGTTCGTCATAGCGGAATGTCCGCTTGCGCCATAAGCCGCGTTTATAGAACTACCATACGGCGTGTCTCTAAACCTTGACCCAGGCCCCGTTACGCTTCGACGAAGCAACGCAGGCTTCGACAAAAGCCACACCCTTCACGCCGTCATCGACGGTGGGGTAGACCACTGCCTTGTCGACGGCCTTACCCTTCTTGCGGGCATTGATCGCATGCGCGGCTTCCGTATAGATCGTCGCAAAGGCTTCGAGATAACCTTCCGGATGCCCTGATGGTACGCGCGTGACACGGCCGGCAGCCGCGCCTGAACCGGCGCCGCCCCGGGTGATCAGCCGCTTCGACTCGCCGAAAGGCGTGTACCACAAGTAGTTCGGGTCCTTCTGGGTCCATTCCAGCCCGCCCTTGGTGCCGTAAACGCGGACCATCAGGCCATTTTCATGGCCGGGCGCAACCTGGCTGCACCAGAGCATGCCCTTGGCCGGCTTCTCCGAACCCTTCGCCTTGAAGCGCAGCATGACATGCGCATTATCGTCCAGCCGGCGGCCCGGAACGAAACTGTCGAGATCGGCGGCGAGGCTGTCGAGCTCCAGGCCAGT
>NZ_JBFTQY010000129.1:0-8825 GCF_056399245.1 Rhizobium sp. 01N447_2 | reverse complement strand
ATCCGAGACGACGCTTTTCATCAATGGCAAAAAATCCGTTTCGGGCGCTACTATTATTAGGTTCGACGGCTGGGGAGAGGAAACTATTGCATCTTGTTCCTACAAGGTTTGGGCCGTCAACAGCCGTCTCGAACTGACGAGATTGCCTCCGCTTCCTCGATTTTTAATGGCGCGTTCGGCATGGCCGACCAGAGGCGCTCTCCACGCACAACTGTCCCACATTGACCCCTTCTTTTGACATTTCGCTTGCGTGCGCAGGCTGCGGTGCACCGTCGCCTACATCGTGGGGGATCGCGTATGACAATTGAAGAGCTGATCGAATACAGGAAGCAGGCTCAAGGGCACGGGCTCGGCCTAAAGGCCCACGAAAACCCATACCTCGCGGCCCAAGGATTTCGTTGAACGCTTAGGAGGTTACAAGCTGTATGGCTGGAAGAAGACGCGGTCGGATCACATGCAGTGCGAATTCGTCGAGTTCAGCCCGATCTGAGTTGGCCTGTCAATGCACTGAGCTCGAAGATGGCGCGTTTACGCGCGTGGCAGCCAGCCCGACGTAAGTGCCGATCAGAACGGTCGCCATCTCCTCTACCGAGCCGGCATTCCCCGCCAGAAAAAGTGACGTCTTTGCAGCTACTTGGCGCAATTTCGAGTCAGAAACTATGTGACGTTCTCCAGATCCTGAGAACGTCCAGAGCTCTGTAAAAGACGGCTGGGGACCGTGTTCGGCTGCCTCAAAAAGGGCGGCCGCCAACGACAGTGTGGGGGCCGACTGCAGGCTGACGGCTTCCAGTGTTACCGAGCGGGAAGCAGACGTTTAGTCTGTAACCGCAAAGGTCTCAAACGGGCTCAAACCTGATCTTTTGTCATTGTCCACGAGCTGTGCGATGACACCACATCGCACAATATCGAAATACTGACGTTCGTGACGAGCAAGCTATCAGCCGAACACAAGCTCCGGCACAACCACTTCCCAAACATCTCGGTGAAGGTGCACCCGGAACTCTTCCTGATTGTCGGCCTTGCGCCAGCGCACGATGGCGCCGACCTCGCCGCGGAGGAAGTTGAGTCCTTCGGGAGGTGACCAGCTTTTGGCCATGCGTCCGAGAGTTTGTCCCCGAGCATCCTGCATTATCCAAATGAGGCCATCGCGCACGATCTGAAGTGGGTCTCCTGCCTTTGCCGCCGAGATTGCGACAAGCGAGGGATGACCCGGCCTGAGACGCCCGGCCCACGATAGGTCCACGGCCTTGAGGTTAGGCACTTGATATAGCGCAGTCGGAAAATCGACGGCATCAGAAATGGTTGGCGCGGCGCGGCGCAGCACATACTCTTCGCCGTGCGGGACGAAAGGATGCTGTCCTTCGGCAATGATGGCAAGGCTACGTCGCGCTCTGGTCATGGCGACATAAAAGAGGCGGCGCGGCGCATCGGGATCCTCATCCCTAGAGAGCCTGTCCCAACCGCCATTCAGGATGACGACATCATCGAACTCCAGGCCTTTCGATCTATGCGCGGTCAGCAGCAGCAGTGCGCGCTGATCGCTGCGCGCATCATTGGCCCATTCAGCGAACCACTCGACAAGGTCAGGTACGGGCATGGTTTTATTCGCAAGCTCTTTCGCCAGCGCGGCGATACCTTCAGCGATCAGGTCCGTCCAGCGGTTGGACGGTATCGCGTTCAGCACGTCGACCAGATCACGGACACCCAGCAGACGTGTAGTATCGCAGCGCAGGGCGTCAATGAACTGCTGCATTTCGCGCAGTCGCCAGATACTGGCCAGGCTCTCATTTGCCATCTCCACCGGAATGCCAAGCGTTTCGGCATAAGCGCGCACCGGAGCCAACCGTCGCCAGTCACGAGCTATGACCGCCGCACGCGACCAACTCCACTCCGGATCAAGGCGCGATAGGCGGACGAGTTCATCAACTGCGGTCATCGCCTGCGCCACATCGCCGGATGGGCAGTCCAGCACTTGCACCCGGCCACGGGCCATAGGATCGAGCGCCGCCATCTCTCCGCCTGGCGGCACCGTACTGCGTTTGCGATCGATGGCAATGTCGTGACCGGCTTTCATACGGGCCGAGGCTGGCGCAATGACTGCGTTGGCGGCCACAATGATATGGCCAGTCGAGCGATAGTTCTCGATCAGGAACACCGGTCGTGCATTATAGTCGGCCTCGAACTGGCGGATGAAGCGGATGGATGCCCCAGCGAAGGCGTAGATGTTCTGATCGTCGTCGCCCACCGCAAACAGGCTGAGCCGAAGCTCCTTATCGTCCAGTGAGCGGCCTGCAACGGCGGAGATCAACGCATATTCCTCAGGGCCAATGTCCTGATACTCGTCCACCAGAATCCAGCGATAGCCCTGAATTAGCGTATCGCGTTGTGCCTCGGCCTCGGTTTTGCTGAGTCCCTCGCCGTTCAAATGGCGCACTGCTTCTATGACGATCCCGTCGAAGTCGTGGGACGTCTCGTTCGAAGTTCCGGCAAAGCTCGCGCCCACCAATCGCATCGCGAGGGCGTGGCAAGTGGATATGGTCACCGCAGTAGCGTCATCGCCAATCAGATGCCGCAGCCGGATACGTATCTCGGCGGCGGCATGGCGGTTGTAAGTCAGCACAAGGATGCCGCGCGGGTCCTCGCGGCGGACACGGATTAGGTAGGCGATGCGGTGCACCAGAACGCGCGTCTTGCCCGAACCCGGTCCTGCAAGGACCAGGACGCTTGTCTGTTCGCGATCGTCGGCGACGATCTCTTGCTGAACTGGATTCTTCAGCGCCTCAACGATCGCTTTCCACGAGCTGCCGGTGGTTTGACGCCGGATCTCACCGCCCTTGCCGGGCATCCAGCGACGCAGAAAGGCGTCGCGCTCCAGCACGAAGTAATCCTCTGACAACCGCAGGGCCTGATCCATAGCAGCAAGGCCCTTTTCGGCATAGGTTGCCATCACATGGGTTTGGATGGTCTGCTCGGAGTAGTGTTCCTCTAGGGGTGTAAAATCCTTCACGTTGAACTGGCCGCCCGAGGGGTTCAAATGGACCGTCATCGCCTGCCGGAAAATCGTCAGCCCTTTGCCCAGCGTTACCACCTCCTGCTCGTGCAGCCACAGAAGTGCGCGCTCCATCAGTTTTGTCATGTCCTGAATGCCACTGCCGCGCAGTAGCGCGTCTCCTGTCAGGGCGGAGAGCAGATCACCCATCGTGGTTTCGACCTGGATGTCCTTGCCGCGGCTGCCCTTTGGTAACCTGCCCAGAAAGTGCCCTAGCAACAGTTCGGCACCCTGCTGCCGCAGGCTTGCGGTCTGTTCCAACGCCTGCCAAGACCGTTGAAGCGTAACCATCAACGTGTTGCGCGAAGCCTTACGCAGCCGCAGATTGCCCTTTCCACCATCCTGATCGCGCCCGTCGCGGCCCATGCTCCGCAGCAGCTTTTCCACGATGTCGGGTCGCACTGCGCTGTGCCCCTGATTGCGGAGTGCCTGACAGGTCTCGGCCAGATGCAGAGGAATGCCTTCGGCACCTTCGGCATCGGGGGCGGCTTCGCGCATGAGGGCGGTCATCGCCGTTTCAAGCCGCGCGGCCTGCGCCAGCCGCTGCTGCGAATGACCCTCGACCGCAACATGGACAAAGATCGTGACCACGACGTCGTTGCGAGCGATTCCGAGCGCCTCGAGATCGGCCAACGCCTTGTTCAGCATGCCCCCTGTTAATCCGCTGATCCCGGCCAGCTCGTCGGTGGAAATGCCCTGATTGGGCGGCGCGTTCATCAAGTGGCGCGTAATATCCAGAAGCTGCTTGCGACGTGTGCCAGTGATCGCGGCTCTAGCCAGGATCGCCTCGACTTCTTCCAGGTTGCGGATCCTGAGGGATGAGGGGAAGACCTGAACCTTGTTCTCCTCGCGGCTCAGCAACGTGGCCTCCTCCAGCCAGGACACCGCTGTCTTCACCCTGGTGTCGTCGGTGTTGATGTCGCGCTCGAATTCCTGATCGCGTTCAGCTCGGACAACTTCGCCTGAGGTGGCCACCACGGTGCCGGTCTTCTTCGTCCGCTCGTCAAGCCGCCGCAGGGCCTTCAGGATCGCGCCGATTTCGTGCCGGGCCAGACGCGAGCGGGCCGAAAGCGAGAACTGGCGCTCGACATCCTCTTCGGCGAAGAGCAGCACGCAATTGGCATGGGCGCGGTCGCGGCCCGCTCGCCCGGCTTCCTGCAGGTAGTTCTCCAGTGATCCGGGAATGTCGCCATGCACCACCAGTCGGATATCGGGTTTGTCGATGCCCATGCCAAAAGCGTTGGTCGCAGCGATAATCCGCAGTTCGCCGATGCGAAATCGCTCCTGAATGTCGCGCTTCTCCTCGGGCGTCAGGCCGGCGTGGAACCGTTCCGCCGACAGACCCCGTTGCTTGAGGAACTCGGCGACGCGCTGCGTCTCGCTGCGAGTGGCGCAATAGACCACGGCACCCGAAGCGCCATCCTGTGGCATCTTGGCCTTGATCACATCGAGGATGTCGGCCAGCTTGGTGCCGCGCTGCGTTGGCCGGACCTCGAAGCTGAGATTGGTGCGCACTGCGCCACCGTCCAGCAGCAACAGTTCGCGTCCAAGGCGTGACTGGAAATGCTCTCGAATGTCACGCACCACTTCGGGCTTGGCGGTGGCGGTTAGGCAGAGCACCTGGGCAAGCGCTTCATCGCCCGAGGATTCCTTGATGAAGCGGCTGATATAGCGGTAGTCAGGCCGAAAATCGTGGCCCCATTTCGACACACAATGCGCTTCGTCCAGCACCCACAGCCCGATCTCGCGCTGTGCCAGAACCGATCGGACGGAGTTGCTGCGCAATTGCTCCGGCGAGATCAGCAGCATTGCCGCCTCTCCCATGCGCACACGGTCCAGTGCATCCTGCCGCTCGGGCATCGAGAGCATTCCATTGACGGTCACGGCCGAGGAGATTCCTGCCCGCGCCATGCCCTGCACCTGATCGGCCATCAACGCGACCAGCGGCGAGATCACCACCGTCAGCGCTCCGGTCTTGTCGAACTTCGACAGGGCGGGAATCTGATAGCAGACCGATTTGCCGGTGCCGGTCGGCAGAATGCCGAGGACGCACGACCCGCGCATCGTCTCATCGACGATCCGCTCCTGCAGGGGGCGGCCCATATCATCCACCGGCTGCGCGCGGAAGGCATCGAACCCGAACCAGCGCGACAGCGCGCGGACCGGGTCGTTCTTCTCGCTACACCAGGTGCAATGCGGGCTATTGCAATTGGTGTCGCGGAGGTGCCGCACGATCAGTGCAGCCTCGCGGAACTGCGCCCGTACCCAGGGCGGCATGACGGAATCCCCGCCCGCGACCAGGATCCAGGACAAAGCATACGCCATTGGCCAACCGAGCTGCGGGTTGGAAAGGCGGTTCAGCGTCTGATCTAGTCGCCGCTCGCAGGCGCGCGCCGCCAGGAGCCGGGAAATCGCTTCTTTTGCCACAAGAGTATCGGGCGCAGGAGCTCCGCGAACCTCTCGAAACACCGCGTCGAACCCACCTGGGTTCTCCATTCTTGTAGTAAGGAAATGAAAGGCTGCGACGGCATCGGGCTGGTCGGCGTTCTGCTGCCTCAAAGCTGTCAGTTGATTGCGCAGCACCTGAAACACCAGTCGCGCATCCAGTTCCGGATCGTTGACATGGCCCGCTTGCAGACGCCCGTCATGATAGTGCTTGACCAGGTGGTGGTAGGGATTGCGCGGAAATGCGAGCGGATTGAGCCATAGAGTGTCTATCGGTGATCGAAGAATATTCGCCAGCCCAGGCCGCGCCGCGAGCAGATGAGGCAAGTCATGCCGAAGTATGTTGTGGCCGAGCAGATGCACGTCCTCGGTTGCTTCTGCTTTCAGGCGCTCGAGGGCTGCCACGAGATCGCGTTTTTTTGCCAGGATCGGGGGACGAGCATMATCGCKCACCGCCGCAAAAGCGAAGATGCTGGCGGTTGCAGGATCCACTTCTAGATCGATCGAAACGCAATGCTGCAGGAAGAGTTCGAAAGGCTCAGTCATACGCAACATTTTTATTCACGTGATGAAACGATTAGCGATCATGGTCGCGCGTTTGGCGAAAGGTCAACATTCAACTTGTGCCACACAAGAAGTTTGCCAGTTGCCACCTATCCAGCTCAGTCCGATAACTCGACACCGTAGCGCGGAAACTGTCGACTGCTCCTGATTATGCCTCACAGAGGGAATGTGTGCCTGAGTTCGTCGCGCAGCGGCAACCATTCGCGAACCCTATCTGCCCAATGCCGCAACTTGGGGCCCATGGCACACGGTACTTCGATGCCAAGAGGTGCCGCAAGGGCTGAGGTCTTTTGAAGGCTCGCGGCTTGAAATTGCTGTCTTGCAACAGAAGGGTTGAGAAAGGCGCTGGCCGAGAACCTGGTGCTCCAGCACAAGCGCGTTCCCTCGATGGCGGCGTTTTGGGTCACTGATAGCAGAGCCCACTGACCCGACTTGAAGCGCATAGCTCTCGGCAGTTGGGGGCCGGGGCGCAAAGCTGCCGGGCGCGCGTTATGGCCGCCTGCCCGCAAACTTGAGGTCCGAAAGCGGAAATTATTGCCGCTCGCCCTCCTGTTGACTGAGGCCCAAAGCCAGGGCACAAACGTGGCATCGACGGTCGCTCGCGGCAGGAAGATATAGGGAATTTCAAGGGTTTCAGCTAAGCAATTGAAATCATGTGAGAATCCAACCCCCCCCGCAAGCAAAATATACGCCTGTAGCGCCTCATTCTCCTCTGACGATCGTCTCCAAAAAATCTTCAGGTTTTACAGCCACATGATACCTTTTCCACGCCGGTAGCCGCAGCTTCGCGCTACTCCGATGTCGCAATCTACGGTCGCACAAAAATTGGCTGGGGACCCAATTTGTTAGGGGCAAATTCTTCCGCTTTGAGCCCAGGAGCTGTCGTCTGCAGCCCGGTCGGCGCTGGCTCGTTTCGACCCTTTAAAACCTTCCCGCGTAAAAGTTGACTGGAAAGTTCCGACCCCGATGCGGCCGTTCCGCCGGTCGTCGCGTTTCGATGTGCATTTTCTCAAAGGCTCGACACTTGCGCTCAATCTTAATCTGATCGCCGACATGTGGTAGTGTGATATCTGTCTGAAACTCTGGGGACACGCTCTGTGGAACGCCGCTTGACCGCGATTCTGGCCGTCGACATGGCAGGCTATAGCCGCCTCATGGAGCAAAATGAGGAAGATATCCTTACGCGTCAGAAGGTGCACCGCACGGAGTTGTTCGATCCGCAGATCGCAACTCGTGGAGGCCGCATCGTCAAGACCACGGGCGACGGGATGTTGGTCGAATTCGCTTCAGCACAGGATGCCGTCCGCTGCGCCATCAACATCCAAGTGGCTATGGCGGACCGTGAGGGAGCGTCACCGGAAGAACGCCGCATTCTCTACCGCCTCGGGATCAATCTCGGGGATGTCCTCTTCGAGGATGGAGATATCTTCGGCGATGGCGTCAACGTGGCTTCCCGACTTGAGGGGCTGGCGAAGCCAGGCGGCATCTGCATCTCCGACATTGTACATCAAGCGGTCGCGGATAAGATCAAAGTGCCTTTTCGCGACATGGGCAACCAGCGTGTGAAGAATATCTCCCGCCCCATCCGGGTTTGGCAGTGGACACCCGACGCTTCGCTGCCTAGCCCGGAGCTTCCCAAAGCTGCGCAGCAACAACAGGTACAGTTCGCCACTGCCCCAGACGGAGTGCAGATCGCGTGGGCGAGTATTGGCCAAGGGATGCCGGTGCTGAAGGCACCGAATTGGCTGAACCATCTGGAGTATGAATGGCGCAGTCCAATCTGGCACCCATGGCTGGTTAGGTTGGCGGGGCTGTGCCGGCTGGTACGATTCGACCAGCGGGGAAATGGCCTATCGGACTGGGGCGTCGAAGCTGTATCCGCGGGGGCAATGACTGGCGACATGTCGACCGTCGCAGCCGCTGCTGGACTGAGCCGGTTCGCGCTTCTCGGCATTTCGCAAGGATGCTCATTCAGTGTCCGCTACGCCGTGGAGAATCCCGAGCAGGTRACCTGCCTCGTCCTCTTGGGCGGATTTCTTCGGGGTCGGCTCAAGCGGACGCAACCGGACCAAAAGCACCTTTATAAAGTCGGGACGATGATGATCCGCGACGGCTGGGGCTCGACCAATCCAGTCTTCAGGCACTTTTTTACAACAACCTTCATGCCCGACGCTCAGCCCGAGATGGCTGCGTATTTCGACGAACTTCAGCGCATTGCTACGAGTCCGGAAGCGGCGATGCGGATCTGGAAAATGAACAGCACGGTCGATGTGACGGAGTTGGCGAAGCAGGTCAATGTTCCGACGTTGGTCCTGCATTGCATCGGCGATCGCGTCGCGCCGATAGAGGAAGGGCGTCTCATGGCTACGCTTATTCCTAACGCGACCTTCGTTGAGCTTCCTGGAAACAATCATGTGCTCATGGAGGACACGGCTGCCTTCGAACAGTTCTTTGACGAGTGCTCCAGGTTCCTGACAGCGTACAACCATTGAAATATGGCCGCTATGGGCGCGCAAAGCGGCTTTTCAGCGGTAATCGGCATGCGTCCTTCGGTTTTCGATGACGTCCTAGTGAGTCACGGGATCCTCGGGCGGCACCTCCATCAGKCCCCCGTTCCCTTGCGTGTGGCCCGAAGGTATCTATTGTCGACGAATGCCGGGCGGTTGGGAGTATGTAATGTCGGCAGTGCCGTTCTCAAAGATTTCGACGCCGCTCAACGCGCTGTTCGCTACCTGTTCGCTACAATCGGTCTCCTGGTCGTTGCTAC
>NZ_JBFTQY010000128.1:0-9686 GCF_056399245.1 Rhizobium sp. 01N447_2 | reverse complement strand
GGACCAATCTCATCCCCGGTTCAAGCCAAGGGGCCTGCGGTCCCGGCCGTCCGCACTCCGGCGGATGGCCATCCGCCGGAGTGCGCACAGATCATCCAACAATCAGTGCAAATTGAACATGCAAGGGGGCCACACGGCTGGCGGCATCTGCTATTGAACTCCGCAAACCCGCTGCCACCGCTTCCCTATCTCTGGTTCCAGCGGCGGATGACCGGTTCGGTCAGGTCGTGCTCATAGCCGAGCACGCTGATGCTGGCCGTATCGAGCACGAAACGGGAGCCGCCTTCCGGCGGCAGGCCGAGCCAGCGGGCGGCGAGGACGCGCAGGAAATGCGAACTCGAAAAGACCAGGATGGTGCCGGCCGCTTCGCGAAGCGCATGGATGACGGCGTCTGCGCGGGCGCCGACATCGGCGGCGAACTCGCCATTCGGGCAGCCGTCGCGAAAGAGCTGCCAGCCGGGGCGGCCCGCAAGGATCTCCTTCGTCGTGATGCCCTCATAGGCGCCGTAATCCCATTCGGCCAGATCGTCCTTGATGACGGCACCCGATCCAAATCCGGCAAGCGCGCAGGTATTGCGGGCACGCTGAGACGGGCTCGACCAGACGGCGGAGAAAGAGAGGCCCGCCAGCCGGTCGGCGACCTTTTGGGCCGCCGCCTCGCCATTCGCCGTCAGGGGAATATCGCTTCGCCCGGTATGGCGGCCGGAAACACTCCATTCGGTTTCACCGTGCCGAACCAGGTAGATCTCGGGAAATGCGCTGCTCATCTGCACGCCCTTTCATTGCAGTCGGTTCCTCGGCAAAGGCACCGCCGGTGGCGGCATTTCCGCGGAATCAGAACGTCACCTTTTCCAGCGGTGCGCGTGTCGCCTCGAATTCCTTCAGCTTGGCTTCGTTCCGCTCAATATAGTTGCGATTGTCGGGAACGGCGAACTGGTTCTTGGCGATCTGGATCTGGAAGATGAAGAGCTCGTCCCAACGGAAACCCATTTCCGAACCCGCCAGATAGAATTCCCACATGCGGAAGAATTGCTCGTCGTAAAGCGCCACCGCTTCGGCCTTGCGTGCCACGAAACGCTCGCGCCAATGGCGCAGCGTATAGGCATAATGCAGCGGCAGGATCTCGATATCCTTGACCAGCAGCCCGGCCTTCTCGAGCGGCGGCACGACCTCGCCGACGGAAGGGATGTAGCCGCCCGGGAAGATGTACTTCTCGATGAAGGCATTGGTGCCGAAGCTCGGCTTCGGACGGCCGATCGAATGCAGCACCATGACGCCGTTGTCGTCGAGGAGATCCGATACCTTCCGGAAGAAATTGCCGTAATTTCCGATACCGACATGTTCGAACATGCCGACCGAGACGATGCGGTCGAACTTCCTGCCCGTCATGGTGCGGTAGTCTTGCAGTTCGAAACGCACACGGTCGGCAAGGCCGCGCTTTTCAGCGCGCGCACGGGAGACCTTGAGCTGCTCTTCGCTCAGCGTAATGCCGGTGAAATCGGCACCGTCGGTCGCCTCCGTCAGGTACATGCCCATGCCGCCCCAGCCGGAGCCGATCTCGAGGATGCGCTGGTTCGGCTCAAGCAGAAGCTTGGCGGCGATATGGCGCTTCTTGGCGAGCTGCGCCTCATCGAGACTGATGCCGGCCGGTTCGAAATAGGCGCAGGAATATTGCCAGTCCTCGTCGAGGAAAAGATCGAAGAGCTTGGCCGACAGGTCGTAATGATGGGCGACATTGTGCTTGTTGCGATTGACCGGCACGCGGCTCTTCAGCTGCTGCCAGGCAATGCGGCCGAGGAGCAGTGCCGCCATCTTGAAATCGAAGATTTCATTGGTGGTGTTCTGTTTCACCAGCGACAGGAAATCGTAGATGTTGCCCTGTTCGAGAATGAACCGGCCTTGCATGTACATTTCGCCGAGCTTCATGGCCGGGTCGCGCCGGATGGCGTCCTCGGCCTCCTGATCGGCAAGGCGGGCGACAACGGTTTCACCCGTGCCGTCGCCGATAGTGTGGGTTTCGCCATTGGCAAGGGTAAGTTTCAACGAACCCTTGCGGACGATTTGCTGGACGATCGATAAGAATGCCGACGCCATGGACGCCTCGCAAATGTGACAGGATGGTCACATCAACTTAGTGGCTCTCTTTCGCCATACAAGCGCCGGATTTAGCACTCCGTTCAGAACGCTGCCAAACTGTTGCATTTTTGCCGAAATACCGGCTAAACCCTTATTTTCGCTTCATCGCTTCGGCAAGTGCCGCGCCGAATGCGCCTTGGCTCTCCGGTTTCTGAGCCGCAGGCCGGCGTTCGTTCTGCGGCCGCGACCCTTGGTTTGGACGAGAATCACCACGCKGCGGCGGCGCTGAGGAGCCGTCATCGCGCTTCATCGAAAGACCGATGCGCTTGCGCTTGGCATCGACTTCGACAACCCGCACCTTGACGACATCGCCCGCCTTGACGACCTCGTGGGGATCCTTGACGAAGCGATCGGCAAGCTGGGACACATGCACCAGACCATCCTGGTGCACGCCGATATCGACGAAGGCGCCGAAGGCGGCGACATTGGTCACCGTGCCTTCCAGCACCATGCCAGGCGTCAGGTCGGAAATTTCGTTGACGCCCTCGGCGAAGGCCGCGGTCTTGAAGCTCGGACGCGGGTCGCGACCAGGCTTTTCCAGCTCCGCGATGATGTCCCTGACCGTCGGCAGGCCGAATTTCTCGTCGATAAACTGGCGCGGATCAACCGATTTCAAGACGGCGCTATCGCCCATCAGCGCGCGCAGATCGCGGCCGCAGGCAGCGACGATCTTCTTGGCGACGCCGTAGGCCTCCGGGTGCACCGAGGAGGAATCGAGCGGCTCCTTGCCGTTGGGGATGCGCAGGAAACCGGCGCATTGCTCGAAGGTGCGGCCGCCGAGTCTCGCGACCTTCAACAGATCCCGCCGGCTCTCGAAACGGCCTTCGCTGTCGCGGTGACGGACAATGGCGTCGGCAATCGACGGACCGAGGCCGGAGACTCGAGATAGCAGCGGCGCAGACGCGGTGTTGAGATCGACACCGACGGCATTCACGGCGTCTTCCACCACGGCATCGAGCGAACGCGACAGCTTCTGCTGGTCGACGTCATGCTGATACTGGCCGACACCGATCGACTTCGGTTCGATCTTGACGAGTTCGGCCAGTGGATCCTGCAGGCGCCGGGCGATGGAGACGGCCCCGCGCAGCGACACGTCGAGATTGGGGAATTCAGCAGCAGCGGTCGCCGAGGCGGAATAGACCGAGGCGCCGGCTTCCGAGACGATGACCTTGGTCGGCTTCGGCGCCGGCAACTCGGCGAGCATGTCGGCCACCAGCTTTTCGGTTTCGCGGCTGCCGGTGCCGTTGCCGATCGAGATCAGCTCGACATTGTGCTTGCGGATCAGCGAGGCGAGCTCGACCTGGGCGCCGCGCACGTCGTTCCTCGGCTGGAAGGGATAGACGGTCGATGTCGCCACCACCTTGCCGGTGCCGTCGACGACGGCGACCTTGACGCCGGTGCGGATGCCGGGATCGAGACCCATCGTCGCGCGCGAGCCGGCGGGTGCAGCCAGCAGCAGGTCCTTGAGATTGCGGGCGAAGACATGGATCGCCTCCTCTTCGGCCCTTTCGCGCAGTTCCCGCATCAGGTCGAGCGAGAGCGACATGGAAAGCTTGACGCGCCAGGTCCAGCTTGCGACCTCCATCAGCCAGCGGTCGCCGGGACGGCTGGTACCGATCTCGTAGGCCGCCACGATCATGCGCTCGACCGGCTTGTTCGGAGAGGCGGTCTCGGCGTCGGCCTCGATCGTCAGCGTCAGCACCTCCTCATTCCAGCCGCGCAGCATGGCGAGCGCGCGGTGGCCGGGGGCGGTCGCCCAGCGTTCGGAATGATCGAAATAATCGGAAAACTTCTCGCCAGTCGCCTGCTTGCCGTCGACGACTTTCGCCTTCAGCAGAGAGGCCTGGCGCATATGAGCGCGCAACTTGCCGAGCAGGTCGGCATTTTCGGCAATGCCTTCGGCGATGATATCGCGCGCGCCTTCCAGCGCCGTCTTCACATCGGGCACATCAGCGTTGACGAAGTCTTCGGCCAGCACCGCCGGTTCCTTGGCGCGGTCGGCGAGGATCATCTCGGCGAGCGGGCCGAGGCCGCGTTCACGGGCGATTTCGGCCCGCGTGCGGCGCTTCGGCTTGTAGGGCAGATAGAGATCTTCAAGCTCGGCTTTGGTTTCGGCGCCTGCGACCTTGGTCATCAGCTCGTCGGTCATCTTGCCCTGGCCGGTGATCGATTCGACGATCGCGTCGCGCCGGGCTTCGAGTTCACGCAGGTAGACCAGCCGCTCGGCGAGATTGCGCAGTTGCGTGTCGTCCAGCCCGCCCGTCACCTCCTTGCGGTAGCGGGCGATGAAGGGCACGGTTGCGCCCTCGTCGAGCAGCTCGATGGCGGCTTTAGCCTGTTCGGGCCGGGCGTTGATTTCGGCGGAGATGCGGGCTGCGAGAAAACGGAGGTCTGCGGCCATGGGATTTCCTGTTTCGACAGAGGTGGCGGGACCATAGCGGCGAAAAGCGGCAAGGCAATGTTGGAGTTTACAGGCAAGCGCCGATCCACAGGATAAGCATGCCGGAAAGGCGGCGATTTTGCGGTTGTGCAGATGCGCCATTCTTTGCTAGCAGAAGCAACGTTTTGACCCGGCGCCCATGCCATCCCTCCCCTGTCGCGGGAKGCAAGGAAATTCGACATGCCAAACCTTCTTCTCGAACTCCGCTCCGAAGAGATTCCGGCCCGCATGCAGCGCAAGGCTGCCGGCGACCTGAAGAAGCTCGTCACCGATGCGCTTGTCGAAGCGGGTCTTTCCTACGAGGGCGCACGCGAATACTGGACGCCGCGGCGGCTTGCGCTCGACATCCATGGCCTGACGGCCCGCTCCGCCGATGTACGCGAGGAACGCAAGGGACCGCGCACCGACGCCAACGAAAAGGCGATCGAGGGCTTCCTGCGCGGCGCAGGCTTGTCCTCTGTCTCCGAGGCGCAGGTGGTGAGCGATCCGAAGAAGGGCGATTTCTACGTCGCGGTGATCTCCAAGCCCGGCCGCGCGACGGAAGAGATCGTCACAGATGTCATGCCCGGCATCATCCGCGATTTTCCTTGGCCGAAATCGATGCGCTGGGGCAAGGCTTCGTCGAAGCCCGGCGCGCTGCGCTGGGTGCGGCCGCTGCAGTCGATCGTCTGCACCTTCGGCCCGGAGCATGAAGAGACCACTGTCATCCCCTTCGAGATCGACGGCATCACCGCTTCAAACATCACCTACGGCCATCGCTTCCACGCGCCCGAGCCGATCACGGTGCGGCGCTTCGACGATTATGCGGCGAACCTGGAAAAGGCGAAGGTCATCCTCGATGCCGAACGGCGCAAGGACATCATCCTGCACGACGCCCGCGACATCGCCTTTGCCAATGGGCTTGAGCTGGTGGAAGACGAAGGCCTGCTGGAGGAAGTCTCCGGCCTCGTCGAATGGCCGCAGGTGCTGATGGGCAGCTTCGAGGAGGATTATCTCTCGATCCCCTCCGAAATTATCCGGCTGACGATCAAAACCAACCAGAAGTGCTTCGTTACCCGCAAACAGGGTGAGGAGACGCTTTCGAACAAGTTCATCCTCGTCTCCAACATCCAGGCGAAAGACGACGGCAAGGAAATCGTCCATGGCAACGGCAAGGTGGTGCGGGCCAGACTTTCGGACGCGCTGCATTTCTGGAAGCGCGACCAGGGCAATCTGCCGGATCTCGAGACGCTCACCGCTTCGGCGGCAAAGTTCGGCCTCGACATCAACAAGCCGCTCGACCAGCGCATGGCCAAACTCGATGCGCTTGACGTAACCTTCCATGCCAAGCTCGGCACACAGGGTGCACGTGTCGCCCGCATCCGCACGCTGGCCAAGGAATTGGCTGATATCACCGGCGCCGACCCGGCTCTCATCGATCGCGCCGCCGTGCTCGCCAAGGCCGATCTGCGCACCGAGGCCGTCGGCGAATTTCCCGAACTGCAGGGCTTGATGGGCCGCAAATATGCGGCGCTGCAGGGTGAGGATGCCTCCGTTGCCGCGGCGATCGAGGATCACTACAAGCCGCAGGGTCCGTCGGACCGCGTGCCGGAGGACAGAGTGGCGATCACGATCGCCCTTGCCGACAAGCTCGATACGCTGATCGGCTTCTGGGCGATCGATGAAAAGCCGACAGGGTCGAAGGATCCGTTTGCTCTGCGGCGGGCGGCCCTCGGTGTCGTCAGGATCCTGCTGGAGCGCAAGGTCAGGCTGCCGTTGCGGGCGACGACCAAGGATATCGATCTCCTCTCCTTCTTCCACGATCGTCTCAAGGTCTATCTGCGCGATCAGGGCGCCCGCCACGATCTCATCGACGCCGTCCTGACACCCGATGCCGACGACCTGCTGATGGTGGCGCGCCGCGTCGAAGCGCTGACCGCCTTCATCACCTCCGAGGAAGGCAAGAACCTGCTCGCCGGCACCAAGCGCGCGACGCAGCTGCTCGCCGCCGAGGAAAAGAAAGGCACCGTGATCGCCGACGGCGTTTCGCCAGCGCTTCTGAAGCTCGATGCCGAGAAAGAGCTCTTCGCCGTAATCTCCGGCGCCTCGAAGGATGCCTCGGACGCCGTCGCCGGGGAAGATTTCCGCTCGGCGATGGAAGCGCTCTCCAAGCTGCGCGGCCCGGTCGACCGCTTCTTCGAGGACGTGCTCGTCAACGACGAGGACGCCGCCATCCGCGCCAACCGTCTGGCCCTGCTGCGACTGATCCGCGAGGCGACGGGAACGGTTGCGGATTTCTCGAAGATTTCGGGGTGATGTTCGGCCGCCATCGGCAGTCTGGCATTGCCGCGGCTCCGGCTGTATTCAAGCAGACATGCAGAGCAAGATTCTCGTCAGCGCCTGTCTCATGGGGCACGCCGTCCGCTATGACGGGCGGGCGAAGCCGTTGCTTCATCCGGTAATCGAGACATGGCGGGCCGAGGGCCGGTTGGTGACGATCTGTCCGGAGATGTCGGCGGGCATGACGGTGCCGCGGCCGCCGGCGGAGATTGCTGAGGCGGCAAGCGGCGAGGATGTGCTGGCCGGCAAGGCGCGGGTTGTCGAGCTGACGGGCGCCGACGTAACGGAAGAGTTCCTGCTGGCGGCGGAAAATGCCGTGGCGCTCGCAAGGCAGGCCGGCTGCCACTATGCGCTGCTCATCGACGGCAGCCCCTCCTGCGGATCCGGCTTCATCGATGACGGCACGTTTTCCGGCCGCAAGCGGGCCGGCGCCGGCGTGACGGCGGCAGCGCTGAAAGCTGATGGCGTCGAGGTGTTTTCCGATCGCGAGATCGAACAGCTGATCGAGCGTATCGGGCAATGAGCCTCAAAAGGCACGGCCGCCGGAGAACCGACGGCCGCTAAAAATTTGGTGATAAAAACGCTTTTGTCCCCGCGCCGTTTATGCGGCGCGGCGACCTTGATGCATGGCCGGGGCAGCGCTTTCGCCACTGACACGGAAGCCGCGGATGAGATCGATCAGCTCGTCGGTATCGCTGGCGAGCGTCTCGGCCGATGCCGTGGTCTCCTCGGCCATGGCGGCATTCTGCTGAGTGGCGGCATCGAGCTGGTTCATCGACGAGGAGATCGAGCGCAGCGTCGTATCCTGTTCGGAGGCGCTATGGGCGATCTTGGCGACGATCTCGTTGGCGGCCTTGATCTGGTCGGAGATGCGCTTCAGCGCCTCGCCTGCCTCGCCGACCAGGCGGACGCCATGGTCGACCTGGCTGGAGGAGCGGGCGATCTGATCCTTGATCTCCTTGGCGGCCGCGGCGGAACGCTGGGCGAGTTCGCGCACTTCCTGGGCGACGACCGCAAAACCCTTGCCGGATTCACCGGCACGCGCTGCCTCGACGCCGGCATTCAGCGCCAGCAGATTGGTCTGGAAGGCGATCTCGTCGATGACGCCGATGATCTTGGTGATCTCCGAGGACGACTTCTCGATGCCGCTCATCGCCTCGATCGCCTGGGTGACAATCGCATCGCTGTGGGTGGCTTCGGTGCTGACCGAATGGACGCGCTTGCTGGCTTCGTGCGCGCCATCGGCCGTCTGGCGGACGGCGACGGTGAGCTCATCGAGAGCGGCCGAGGTTTCCTCCAGGCTGGCGGCCTGGCGCTCGGTGCGCTGCGACAGCTCGTTGGAGGCGCAGCGGATCTCTTCCTTGCTGGTGCCGATGTCGGTGCCCTTGGCGCTGACCTTGGCCATGGCGGCTTCGAGATGCGACAGCGCATCGTTGAAGTTATCGCGCAGGGCGGCGTATTTCTGGCCGAGATCGGCACAGCGGACGGTGAGATCGCCGCGGGCAATCATCGCCAGCGCCTGGCCGATCGTCGTCACCACGCGTGCCTGCAGCGTTGCTTCATCCTGCTGCTGACGCAGATTGTTCTCGCGCTCGCTTTCCAGCGCCAGCTGCTGAGCCGCCTCGCGATCCGACATCGCATGGCGTTCCCTGATCTTTTCCTGCAGCGACTGCGTCGCCTTCGCCATCATCCCAACTTCATTGTTCATCCCGGTATGCGGGATGGCGATGGAGACATCCTCTTCGGCGACCGACTGCAGGGCGGCATGGACGTTGTTGAGAGGTCCCGATATGCCGCGGATGACGAAATATGCCGCTGTCATGGCAAGGAAGAACAGAACGATGCTGCCGGAGAGCGCGGTCAGGATCGTTCTGTTTATCTGAGCATCGAGATCGTCCATGTAGACGCCGGTGACGACGACGACCTTCCAGGGATCGAAGGCCTGTGCATAGGCCGTCTTACGAAAATCGCCAGCGGGCTGGCCCGGTTTGGCTGTGGAATAATATTCGACGAGACCGCCGCCCTGCTGCCCGAGCTTGACCAGCTCTTCGCGATAGAGCTTGCCTTTGCTGTCCGGCTGGCCCTTGTTGACCTGACCGACTTTCGCGGCATCATAATGGAACATCATCTGGATGTCGTAGCTATAGCCGAAGAAATAGCCATCGGGGTCGTATTTCATCGCATTGACCGTGGCGTAGGCCTGCTTCTGGGCGTCTTCCAGCGTCATTTCGCCGGCAGTCACCTTGGCCTGGTAGATTTTGAGAACAGAGACTGCAGACTGCACCTCCGCCCGCAGCATGTCATAGCGCTCCTTGTAGATCGCATCCACCGAGGAGCGGATCTGCAGGGAGGTGGYAATCGCAAAGGCGATCATCAGGCCGACGACAAGCAATATGAGCTGCTTCGATATCTTCAAATTTTTCATGACGCCTCGCAACGGGAATGGATAGCTGCATTCCGGCGCGGTTTTCTACCGCCTGTGCGAGCGCGCCGAAAAAGAGGACGCGTCTACCGCTGCTAAAATAAACATGCTGCGACCGGGTAAAGTGACAATTGATGCTCACCCTATAAGAAAGCTTTAATTTTATTGTTCGCGATGTGAACTTCCCTGAAAATCAGGGGGTAGAGTTAGGCACACCGACGGATTTTCATCCGCAGGCCTAATATCATTTCTTTTTCGAATTCTCAGCTTGCCCGGTGCATCAAAACATGAATGCACCCCCGCTGCTCATCGAGGGTGCATTCGGCCCACCAGTGGTGGCCCCCCAAACACCAGTGGTGGCCCCCCAAA
>NZ_JBFTQY010000127.1:0-9715 GCF_056399245.1 Rhizobium sp. 01N447_2 | reverse complement strand
GTCGACGACTGCGCAAAGGCTGAGGTCGATGCCAACAGGATGCTCGCGGCAATTCCTACTACTTTGATATTCATTTGCTTTCCTCCTTGGATGCGGTTGATTCCGCTGCGGAGCCAAACCGAGAGATGGAGGAAGCGTTCCTGACGTGGGACTTCATGCCGGGCCTCACTCAGACCTTGGTCCTGGCCCGTCGGATTCGGCTGCCTACTGGGTTGGAAAGCGGCTCAGCATCCGGTCCTGGACGTTCTCCCAGCCGACGATCATCGCAGCAAGCGAGATGGCTTTGTCGCGGTCTGCGGCATTGGTTATATAGCCTTCKAGCAGGACGACGGGGCCGAGCATCCTGATCTCGATGGCGCTGCTGTCGAGATCCGGATCGGCGGAAAGGGCTGCTTCGATTGTCGCGATCGTGGACGCCGAACTATGACCTTGCGAGCAGCGCTCTTCGTGATTGTAGTTATCGGGGCCGAACTTCATATTCTCCTCCTGTTCCGCCCCTCCACGGACCTTCGCGTTACCTCGCATGAGATATGAGCAGCGTGTGCTGACATCGCCAGCCGGACCTAAGTCCGGCTTTCCCCCGCCGCGATCCGGCTTAGATTTTCCTGATCCTTGCAAGGACGTCAGGCTCGTGATCCTTGCGAGGACATCAGGGAGGTTTTAGCGATGTTGCTGTTTCCAGTCAGAACCTCCCTGATGACGCATCAGTTATCGACCAATGTCGGGCGCATCCGAACTCCGTAACGAATCTGTGCCCCTTCCAGGGACGCCGCCGAGAACATGCCTTATTGCCAAGCCGTCTTGTTCGCTCTCTGGCGGACAGCGCCGACTTCTTCGAGGGTGCATCGATCTTTGTGCCGAGTGGGCAAGAAGCCGGGCATGTGCCGGAATGGCCGTGTTGATCATGCTGCTCGCCCCCGCCATCGCGTTTTTCTGGACCGCATGGCAGAAGTTTGAAGTCCCCTTTCCAGCGGAACCGCTCGCCCTCGGTCTGACAGGTCTCGGCGAAATCGTTGTAAACGCCTCATGCGTCTGTCTTCTCGCGGCTTTCCGTCAGGCAGGGGCTCGCGCAAGAAGGCGGCTCTCCTTTCCACGCGAAACGACGCCATCGCCAACACTGCGATCATCGCAGCCGGGGTTCTCGCGCTATATGTGGCGCTCGCCACCGCCCAATCTGATCGTAGGCTTCGGTATAGCCTGGATGCCGCAAATGAAGTGTGGGCGGCCGCGCAGGAGGAGCATCAGGATGTGGCCTGATCGGCATTTGTTTCCCCGGCAGGTGTTCATTGGTTCGGCTCTGTTTATGCCTTTCAAGATGGCAGTGAGCGTGGCGTCTACCAGTCGGGGCGGCCGCCCGGCTAATAGAAGACAGCGGCTTTCGGTGGAAAACCGACCGCGCGGCGGACGCTCGGACCTGCCCGTGGCTCGCTTGCTCCTTCTTCCACCCGAAGGGACTATTCCCACGGCGGACGCACGCTTGGGCAGGCGTTGCCTAGAGTGACGACGAATCCTTGGCGACCAGCCCGTGCGCCCTCATTGTCTCCGCTAGGCGCGCTGGCGCCATCGGATTGCTGCTTCCGTTCGATTGCTGGCGCCAAGCTTGGACAGTATTTCGGTCATATGATGCTTGATCGTTTTCTCCTGCAGGTTCAGACGGCGACCGATATGCTTGTTTGAAAGTCCTTCGGCTACCAGTTCTATCACCTCGAGTTCGCGGGGAGTGAGTGAAGTCCGTCCGACGAAGAGACTTTTTTCGACCATCTTGGCCCGCATGGACGGCGAGACGAACCACGAGCCCCCAACGACCGTTCGAACCGCCTCTGCAAGTCCGCGTGATCCGATGCCCTTGACAAGGTATCCCGCTGCCCCTCGCCTTAGCGCCGTGACAAGGGATTCGACTTCCTCCGAGGCGGTCAGCATCAGGACCTTTGTCTGTGGGCTGCGCGCCAGGATTTCGGAAACTGCATCGATTCCCCCTCCGGGCATGGACACATCAAGCAGAAGGACGTCAGGCCCATGGGACGCCGCCAGCGTCGCGGCGTCATCGGCGCTTGCGCCTTCGCCGACAACGACGAAATCATCAATTTCGGACAGAGTGCGGCTCACCCCTTCTCGAAAAAGAGGGTGGTCGTCCACAATCGCTATCGTAATGGCTGTCAAGCTGCACCCTCCAATTCCTCGGACTGARAAACCATCTGTCGCCTGTCGATAGGCTATCGACAGACATGGCAAGGCTTTAGAAAACGTCCAGAGGGCCATTGCAGGAGCGACTGAACACTTTTAGTTAGACCTGTCTGATATCGTGATTTTGCCGCCCGCAGCACCCACGCTGAATGGTTTTTGGCCTCCGCGAAACGACATGGGGTGCCGGCTCAGATATCTGATCGCGTCCGGCTGCGGAGACAGGGTTGGTGGTCGATAGTCATCGGCGCGAACCCGGCTATGGGCTCAAGGATTTCACTCAGTTCAGCATCCGCCTCCGTCAACCGTATCAGGTGACGTCGAAATTGCGCAGACTCATCCGGATGGAAATGCGCTTGGTCAGCGTTTCTGACTTGTAGTTGTCGTTCATCCAACAGAGAGGCCTCGATTGGTTCGCTAAATCTCAATTGCTCGCGGCTAATCAAAAGTGCGCAGACGTTCGCCGACAATCTCCCGCATCACCGCCGCTCGTTCAGCACCGACTGATCCATCTGTCAACCGCGGCGGCGGCGCAAGCTGTTCCAGCCCGCGCCTAAGTGCCGCTACGAGTTGATCCATGGCCGCATCTGCCGCCACCGCCGGGATACCTGCCGTCGACGCGAATCGCTTAAAATCAGCTCTCTTCAGCCGTTCGTCCTTACCGGTGATTTTGAGGGCCATGCGGTCATGCTGCAGGTTTGGAAACACCCGCGTCGTTACGGCGTCGTAGAGAGGTGCCAAGCGGACCGAGCTGAAATCTCGCCTCCTTGGCTCTGCAATCTTCAAAACAGCCATGTTCTTCAGGTGCATATCGCCATCGGCAATCAGCCAGGCGAACAACGCCCGCCGCAAGAGCAGCAGCAAGTCCGCATCCGCATCGGTCGAAAGAGTGCGCAGCGCGCCCGCGATCCGTTCCATGGTGCCTGTATATTTGTCTTCCGCTCGTACTCCCAAGACGGAAGTCATGTCCTCGAGTGCCAGACAGCGCCTGTCATCGAGGCTGGTGCGGATGTCGAATCGCTCGACAACAAGGGCTGCCGGCATACCATCCGGCATCGCAACGAGCGCAATCTCCGGGACGGTGAATCCGGCCGCACGGGCAAGCTCCATCGATTGCCATTCGATCGCGGGCAGCGCCTCGAATCCCGAAGTGCCGGCAGGCTTTAGGATATGCGTGAACGGCTTGCCCGTGGCTGGCATCAGCGTGCCGTCGGCATCGAGGAACATCGGTGCCTTGATCTGCACGCCCGACAGGCGAGGTGTGGCGCCTGTCGCGAACATCCGCGCGAGGTTCTGTTCGAACGAATCCTGGATGTCACCGCGGCCGGGACCGGCGTAAGCTCCCGTGAATATATGATCCGTCGCAAAGCTATTCAGCCGGGTCAGCAGGATATCGGCCGGCAAGTCTGCGAGCTCGGCCGCCCGTTCGACGATCGTGATGTTCGACATGTACCGCTTGCCGGTGCGCAGCTCTACCCGCTCATCCGGACTATTCAGCACTCGGTTGAGCCAGCCTTCCGGCAGAAGGGATTCAATAAAGGGAGGCAGCCTGCCGGGCGTGCTTTGGCGCACGAGGGGCGGACCGTCCGGATTGGCCGCCCGCCATCGCCATTCGAAGCCATCGTGCATCAAGTTGCCGATCGGCGCTCCGTGCCAAGCCACGATCAGGTCGAGGGCGGCTTGGTTGGTGACGGCAATCCTTGCGGCCGGCTTCTGCTTGAGGAAGCGGTCGGCTGCACGCCCTTCATCAAGCCAGTCATTGTCTCGAGCAAGCTTGAACACAGCATCGGCCGCGGCCTCCGCACCGCCATACTCGTCGATCAGGCGCGAGCTGATCCCTTCTTTCATCGTTTCATCGAACGAGGCCRCATGTTCGCTACGAATGCGAAAGGCTTCCAGAAAGCGTTGGCGCAGTGAAGACACGTGCACGCGCAGTTCGCCCAGGTCGTCGCCGACGACCGCCTGCGCAACGGAAGGGTGGTCCGGCGCTTTATTTTGAATGATTTCGAGTGTCCTGATCCGCTGGCGTTGCACGCGGCGGCCGGTCAGGAACAGCCGGCCATCACGCATCGGTCCGAGCAGGACGGCGCTGGCGGCCGAAAGGTACGCGTTCGGATAAAGGTATTTGGCGATGCGTACCGCGTGGATCCGCACCGTCTGGTCTACATCCTCATCGGCGTCGACATAAATACCGCGCATCAAGTGAACAAGCTTGCCAGCCTCGGCTTGACGGAAAGCGCGGGTTTTGTCGATATTTTCGCCGACGAGATGGAGGGGCATGTCTTTCCGTAACTTTCGCGCATTTCAGATCCGCGAAAGTTACAACATTGTCTGTGCCGCTGCAATACTCGTGTAACTATTGCGTATTTCAACTACGCGACAGTTACATATTGCGGCCGGCTGCATCTGTTGCCCAGTCGGGGCTCGCAACAGCCGATTCTCGCGATTAGTCGAGCGGCATATTCCTGGGCTCGCTGTTTAGTAGGTGCCGACAGCTTATCTCCAAAGAGAATGCGCTCCGCGAACGCCAATCGCAGCAAGCGAGATAGCTTTCTCCCGGTCCGTGAATATAACCTTCGAGCAGGATGACGAGGCCGAGCATCCTGATCTCGATGGCACTGCTGTCGAGATCCGGATCGGCAGAAAGGGCTGCTTGGATTGTTGCGATCATGGACGCCGAACTGTGGCCTTGCGAGCAGCGGTCTTCGTAAATGTCGTTTTGGGGCCGAACTTCATATTCTCCTCCTGTTCCGCCCTCCCACGGAGCTTCACATTACCTCGCATGAGATATGAGCAGCGTGTCCTGGCGTGGCCGGTCGGACTTAAGTCCGGCTTTCCCTCGGCACGATCGGGCTTAGATTCTCCTGATCCTTGTCGAAAGGAGCATCAGGGAGGTTTTAGCGATGTTGCTGATTTCCAGTCAGAACCTCCCTGATGGCTCGTCAAGTTATCGACCGTTTGCGCGTTAACCTCGGTCTTTCTTGGCTTCCCCTGCGCCCAAAAGCGCCATGACCTCGCCTCGGCCGATTGGCCGCGACATCAGGAAGCCTTGGATGTTGTCGCATCCAAGCGACTTCAGTGCGTCTCTTTGTTCGTTGGTCTCGACCCCTTCGGCCGTGGTCCGCAGGCCTTGCGCTCGCGCCATGTTGATTATCGCCTCGACGATCGCGCTGTTCCGACCTTCGCGGATCCCTCCAATGAACGACTTATCGATCTTGAGCCGGTCCACGGTCACATTCTGCACCCTGGAGAATGAGGAGTATCCAGTGCCAAAGTCGTCGATCGCAAACCTGACGCCTGCGGCCCTGAGCATCAAGATATTACGCTCAGCGTTCTCCTCGCCATTAATGGCCAAACTCTCCGTGATCTCGATTTCGAGCCGGGTCGGCTCGATCCCCCACTTGGCCAGGACAGAAAGAACGCGCAGAGGGTATCCTGGGGAGCTTAGTTCAGCGGCGGAGGCATTCACAGCAACGCTGATCGACGGCAAAAGCGCGATCAGGCTGCACGCGTCTTCCAGCACGATGGCGCCGATCTTTTGGATGACGCCGATTTCCTCGGCGAGGGGAATGAACACGTCTGGAGCAATCGAGCCCAGCTYGGGGTGCCTCCACCGGCACAGCGCCTCCAATGAACAGGGAACTGAGCTGTCAGAGGAGTAGACCGGCTGGTAAGCGATCTCGATTTGCGTCCCGGTTGACAGTGCTTCACGAAGATCATGCTCAAGCTTTCGACGCGTACGAAGAAGTTCGTCCATATGCTCGCCGAACAGGGCATATGCATTCCGCCCGGCGGCCTTCGCGTGATAGAGAGCAATATCAGCCTGCCTTGTCAGCTCGATGGCATCGGCCTTTGCACCCTTCGCAATTGCAACGCCGACGCTCGCACCAATCGAAACATAAACCCCTTCGATTTCAAAAGGCTCATGCAGGCACGCCACGATCCTATCCGCGATGACCGCAACTTCTTCGACTCCGATCCTCTCCAGGAAGACTGTAAACTCGTCGCCCCCGATCCGCCCGATCAGGGCGTTCGGAAGTATCTCCCTCACTCGCTTCGCAACAAGAGAAATCAGCCTGTCACCGGTCGGATGACCATAGGTATCGTTCACCGCTTTGAATCGGTCGAGATCAATGAAGAGCACGCTACAGACGTCCTCAGGCATTGCTTGCTCCAGCCGTGCCGCAAGTTCGCTCTTAAAATGAGCCCTGTTGGCCAGACCAGTCAGCGTATCATGCAGCGCCAGATGCTGAAGTTCCTGGTGATTGGACTTGAGCTTGACCGAACGTCGCCAGATCGCATGACCTGCCAGGCTAGCGACAATGAATATAGCAATGACGGAGAGGCCGACGACCGGTAGGGTCGCGTGAAGGACGCTCGTCCCCGGCTCGAAAGGATGCCAACTGAAATATCCGATCACCTGCCCCGACCTTGACGTGAGAGCGATCTGCGAGTGCCGCTTGTCGTCAGGCATCGTGGTCGTGAACTGCATCTCGGCGAACTGGTACTCGGTGCCGATATCGCTGGGAAAGTCGCCGTCAAGAAATCGCACCGCGACATGCAGGTTTTCGTCACCCGCCGACTGCTCGATTCTGCCCGTGTCGGAAGTTATAGGTTTGACGCTGACGACCGCCGGTCGGCTTCCGACGTACAGGAGATCGCTTTCGCCAATCGACAGGACCCTGTCCGATATACCGTCTTCGTCTCCCGCGATAAGCCGCTCATGAAGACGGTTCGCCAGAGGACTATAAGCGCTGCGAAGGCCCTCTGGCGACAACCCCTTGGCTGAATCCGCGGCGAATTGATAGATCGCCTGGCCGTTTGCCGAGAGCACGATTGCGACGTCATGGCCGAAGTAAGTATTCATCCACCGACCAAGATTGGCATCAAGCCAATCGAGATCGCGTTCCTTTGTCTTGACGACGGCATCGTCCCATACCGTGGCGCTTTCTTGATCATGTGCGACCGCGGATTGCATTTTCGAGACGATGAGAGAGACGAGACCCTTCTGCCGTACTGCAGCTACCTCATCGGTTCTGGCCGCGGCCCAATACAGGGTGCCCAAGAGCACCCCTCCCACCAACGCCGAAACGCTTGCCGGAACACCCACTTCAAAAACCACTGCGACTGCCTGATCATGCGATATCTGCCTTCCAATTAGGCAGACGCCTAAACCATTTTCGTTAAACCTGAGGGAAGGGACAGGGTTAATAGTTCTTTCGTTAGTAGCGACTTTCAAGCCATCGACTATGGCCCAAGCTTGCGAGAATCCGGGCGCGGCGGGTAAACGAGACGCCGCGCAGGCAAAATGCGTCGCGCAATCGAAACAACCGAAACGATGCGCGCTTTCTTTTAGCCGACGCTCATGCACCGAGATGATTGCGCTGCTTGTCGATCGAGGGCGGCATGCCGACGCTCCAGCGGGGAAGCGTGTAGCATATATCGGTTATAGGGATTGGCCGTGACGCGGACCAAGGCGCTCTGTCAGGCTCTGGAGGAGCGTGTCTCGGGCGGAGTTTCGAACGAGACCGATGGCAAGGGTCAGGGCGTGGCGGCCTTTGTTGCTATCGATCTCACAGTGGTTCTTTGTCACCACTGYCGAACCGCAGTGCTGACAAGTTCGATGTCTTGATCGGACGATGTAATAAGGGATTGAAGCATTTCAATGCCTCCAAGATCCCATAAGTGCGCCTTTTCACCCTCTGGAGTCACGCCACGAGAGAAGACCGCTATCGCTAATGATGAGACGTAGACGACGGCGCGTTAACCTCCAGCGAGTCAGGGCTATCGAACTTTATGATCAGCAGCGTGACCAGTTCCTCGCGCGTCCTGTGTCCTTGATTATAGAGGTCGACCGCAGAGAAGCCATGGCCTCCCACGGCGATGTTCGCGACACAGCCGTGTAGGTCTTTTCACGTTCGCCTGGCGTTGCAAAGACGTTAAGCCGGTGGCAACTTCCAGCGTGCACCGCTTGCCCAACAGGACATGCCATTTGACCGAGACCAAGCTGCGATCGGCAGATCCGGAACTGGAACACCTGACCCGGCAAGGATGGCCATCGCTCGTTCTCGCCGCTCTGGGCGTCGTCTATGGCGACATCGGGACAAGTCCTCTCTACGCGTTTAGGGAAGCCCTCCACGCCAYCGGAGGATCGGGAGCGGATTATGCCAACGTGCTCGGCATCCTTTCGCTGATCGTCTGGGCGCTGACGATCGTGGTCACGTTGAAGTACGTGACCTTCGTGCTGAAGGCGGACAACCGCGGCGAAGGCGGCACGCTGTCTCTCATGACTCTCGCTCGCGAAGGCCTGACCGGGCGCCCCAGGTGGGTCCTTGTCCTGGGTGTAATCGGCGCCTCGCTGTTTCTCGGCGATGCAATCATCACGCCGGCGATCTCCGTCCTGTCTGCCGTCGAGGGTATCGAGGTGGTGGCGCCGGCCCTCTCCACTTGGGTCGTGCCCATCACTCTGACGATCATCGCCGTGCTGTTTTTCGTCCAGCGGTTCGGCACGAGTGGTGTCGCTTCGGTATTCGGTCCCGTAACAGCTCTGTGGTTCGTTGTCCTGGGCGTCAGCGGAGCGATCCACATCTTTGACGATCCGTCGGTGCTAGGCGCAGTCAACCCGATCCATGCGGTCCGGTATATTGCAAACAACATCGGCTCGGCCATCGCGGTGCTTGGGGCGGTCTTCCTTGCTGTGACCGGCGCCGAGGCTCTCTATGTCGATCTTGGACATTTCGGACGTCGTCCGATCGTCACGGCGTGGTTTTTGCTCGTCTTCCCGAGCCTGCTTCTGAACTACTTCGGACAGGGAGCATTCGTGCTCGCCAATCCCGAGATGGCCGAGCATCCCTTTTTTAGCATGCATCCAGAATGGGCGAGAATCCCCATGGTCTGTCTGGCGACCGCGGCAACGGTCATCGCCAGCCAGGCCGTGATCTCCGGCGCCTACTCGCTCGTCCGTCAGGCGATGCACCTCAACCTGCTTCCGCGCCTGCGCATCCTTCACACCTCCGAAACGCAATCCGGGCAGATCTTCATGCCGCAGGTGAACAACCTGCTGTTCATATTCGTGGCTGCTCTGGTGCTCTTCTTTCGAAGCTCAAGCGGCCTATCCGCCGCCTATGGTATCGCTGTGACAGGCGAAATGTTCATCACTTCGATCCTCCTGTTCATCGTGATGCGGCGGATCTGGAGCTGGAAGCTGGCGACGGCCCTTGCTGTTATTGTGCCGATGTCACTGATCGACGCCGGGTTTTTAGCCGCCAACATCGCGAAGTTCGCAGATGGCGGATGGGTTCCCGTTGCGGTGGCGTCGACGATGGCGCTGATGATGCAAACATGGACGGCCGGCCGCCGCGTGCTTGCCGCTCGCACCAAGGCCGACGAAATCCCACTCGCGGCGATCATCGACAACCTGGCCCGGAAGAAGCCGCTGACGGTGCCTGGGACTGCGATGTTCCTGACAAGCGACATCGAAGGCGCGCCAACCGCACTTCTCCATAGCTTGAAGCACTACAAGGTCCTCCATGAG
>NZ_JBFTQY010000126.1:0-9996 GCF_056399245.1 Rhizobium sp. 01N447_2 | reverse complement strand
CCGCTGCTTGCGCGACAGCCAAAGTCCGGCCCCTGTCATCCAGCCGCGCAACGTCTCGCGCGACACCCGCAATCCATCTCGCTCGGAAAGCTTCTCAGCCGCCAATGTCGGCCCGAAGTCTGCATAGCGTTCGCCAACCAGCGTCACCGCGTAATCTCGAACACCGTCACTGATCCGGTTGTTCGACGGCCGGCCGATCGCCTTGTGCCGGATCGACGCCGCACCACCCGTGCGGATCCGCTCCAGCAGACGACGCACCTGGCGCGTACTCAGATCAAGCACATGCGCCGCCGACACCATCGTCATGTGGCCGGCGATCACTTTCGATAGAATCTCGATCCGCTGCAGGTCGCGCTCGCTCATCGCTATCAGTCCCATCCGCAATCTCCACCGTCATCAAACCCGGGGAGAGTGACATTCCAACTTTGCAGAAACAGGACACTTCAACTTTGCGGCTACAACAACTTTGCGGCATAAGCAGACTTATGGAACTGACACGTGCGCAAGAATCGCACGAGCGCATCACATGGAATATCGCGGCATGCGATCTTGCAAGGGGTTAGACGGATCCTGTCGTGATGATCACCGAGTGCATAGAGGAACAGCGTAGGTCGTGATATGCGCCGGCGGGCAGAATCTCTTGATAGATGCCGCCGAAGAGTCTCGGATCAGCACCGAACCGTGTCCCGGTAGGGCCAGTACCATCCATTGGCCCTCAGAGGGTGACAATCTATTTTCGACATTGTCATCACCTTTGTCGGTTACGTGACGAGCCTTCCTGTTCTCAATCCCCTATTTTACGACCACATAACTGGAATCGCAGCGAATTATTGTTCGTCAGCTCAATCGGCCTGCTTGGCACGAATCTTGAGAGCTATTGCGAGGCAGCGGAACGGCCGCCGCATCCGCGTTGCGGGATAACCGCATTGATTCGAACACATGAAGGAACGCCAAGCATGGCAGCTCTGCGTCAGATCGCATTCTATGGAAAGGGCGGAATTGGCAAGTCCACTACGTCCCAAAACACGCTAGCCGCCCTTGTGGACCATGGGCAGAAGATCCTCATCGTCGGCTGTGACCCTAAGGCTGATTCTACGCGCCTGATCTTGAACTCGAAGGCCCAGGATACGGTTCTTGATCTCGCAGCAACGAGAGGTTCGGTTGAAGATCTTGAACTCGAAGACGTGCTCAAGATAGGCTATAAAGGTATCAAATGCGTGGAGTCTGGCGGCCCGGAGCCAGGCGTCGGCTGCGCGGGACGTGGCGTTATCACGTCGATCAACTTTCTCGAAGAGAACGGCGCCTACAACGATGTCGACTACGTGTCTTATGACGTGCTCGGTGACGTTGTGTGCGGCGGCTTCGCGATGCCGATCCGCGAAAACAAAGCTCAGGAAATCTACATCGTCATGTCCGGCGAAATGATGGCACTCTATGCCGCCAACAATATCGCCAGGGGCATCCTGAAATATGCTGCAGGCGGCAGCGTACGCCTGGGTGGCCTCATTTGTAACGAGCGTCAGACGGACCGCGAAGTCGACCTCGCCGAAGCACTGGCTGCCAAACTCAATTCCAAGCTCATTCACTTCGTGCCACGCGACAACATTGTCCAACATGCCGAGCTTAGAAAGATGACGGTGATCCAATATGCGCCGGACTCTCAGCAAGCGGCCGAGTACCGGACACTTGCCCAAAGAATACATGACAATTCCGGCAAAGGCACCATCCCGACCCCCATCACCATGGAAGAACTTGAGGACATGCTTCTCGATTTCGGGATCATGAAGTCCGACGAGCAGATGCTTGCCGAACTTCAAGCCAGGGATGCAAAGCTGATAGCTGCCCAGTGATCACACTGACACGAGCGCGCAGCGACACGCAAAGCGCCCGCCATCCCGCGAGGGAGGTTTGCCAATGAGGCTTCATTCGGATTTCCCAAGGGGTAGGGTCAATGACCTTCAAATACCACTATGACAGTGACTTTCATGCGAAGCTTATAGCGGACGTCCTGTCGCAATATCCGGACAAAGCAGCGAAGCGTCGCAGTAAACACCTTGGCTTGGCAATGAGCGAAAAGGACGCCGGCGAGGACGCAAGCGCTATTAGCGAATGCCAGGTAAAGTCGAACATCAAGTCTGTCCCAGGCGTGATGACGATCCGCGGATGCGCGTATGCCGGTTCAAAAGGCGTCGTCTGGGGACCGATCAAGGATATGGTTCACATTTCACACGGGCCGGTCGGCTGCGGTCAATATTCCTGGTCGCAACGTCGCAACTATTACGTCGGTCTGACAGGCATCGACACTTTCGTGACGATGCAATTTACCTCCGATTTCCAGGAGAAGGACATCGTTTTCGGCGGTGACAAGAAACTGGAAAAGGTCATCGACGAGATTGCTGAACTTTTCCCGCTAAGCAATGGCGTCAGCCTGCAGTCCGAATGTCCGATCGGTCTGATTGGCGATGACATTGAGGCCGTAGCGCGAAAAAAGGCCAAAGAACACACGACGACCGTTGTGCCGGTGCGCTGCGAAGGCTTCCGTGGTGTGTCACAATCGCTTGGCCACCACATCGCCAACGACGCAATTCGAGATTGGGTCTTCGACAAGAAAGACTTAAAATTCGAGTCAGGTCCCTACGACGTAAATGTCATAGGCGACTATAACATTGGCGGAGATGCATGGGCGTCGCGCATCCTGCTCGAGGAGATCGGATTGCGCGTGGTCGGCAACTGGTCGGGAGATGCAACTCTCGCCGAAGTGGAGCGCGCGCCGAGAGCTGCGCTCAACCTCATTCACTGCTATCGGTCGATGAATTACATCTCCAGACACATGGAGGAAAAATATGGCATTCCTTGGATGGAGTATAATTTCTTTGGCCCATTCCAGATCGAAGCCTCGCTGCGCAACATAGCCAAGCATTTCGGGCCGGAGATCGAAGATAACACCGAAAAAGTCATAGCCAAATACCAACCCTTCGTCTGGGCTGTGGTCGATAAATATTGGCCGCGCCTTTCTGGCAAACGGGTGATGCTCTACATCGGCGGATTGCGTCCTCGTCACGTCATCACCGCCTATGAGGACCTCGGAATGGAAATCGTAGGAACTGGCTACGAATTCGGTCATGGCGACGACTATCAGCGCACCGGCCACTACGTAAAAGAAGGCACGCTGATCTACGACGACGTGACTAGCTACGAACTAGAGAAATTCATCGAGGGAATTCGGCCCGATCTCGTCGGGTCCGGCATCAAGGAAAAATACCCGGTGCAGAAAATGGGCATTCCGTTCCGTCAGATGCACTCCTGGGATTATTCTGGTCCGTATCACGGTTATGACGGCTTCTCGATTTTCGCCCGAGACATGGATATGGCCATCAACAATCCGGTTTGGGGTCTTTACGACGCGCCCTGGAAGAATGACCGCGCTTCGGCGGGTCCAGTAGCATGAGAACCTAGTATTTCTCGAAGAAAACGCGGGAGGCCTTATCCGCCGAAGGTCTCTGTACCGCCTCCATGTCGCAGCCAGACCGAAAGAGGTGACCCTATGCCGCAATCAGCTGAGAAAGCTCTCGACCATGCGCCTTTGTTCTGCGAGCCGGAATACAGGCAAATGTTGGCCGAGAAAAAGCTGAAATTCGAATGCCCACACCCGGATCAGGTCGTGTCAGACCAACGCGAATTCACGAAGACCTGGGAATATCGCGAGAAAAACTTGGCCCGCCAAGCCCTTGTCGTTAATCCAGCCAAAGCCTGCCAGCCACTCGGCGCGGTCTTCGCAGCGGCGGGATTCGAGCGAACGATGTCGTTCGTCCATGGCAGCCAAGGTTGCGTTGCCTACTACAGATCGCACCTATCACGCCATTTCAAGGAGCCGTCATCGGTGGTCTCGTCATCGATGACAGAAGACGCCGCTGTTTTTGGTGGCCTGAAGAATATGGTCGACGGTCTCGCCAACACGTACAAGCTCTATAACCCGAAGATGATCGCGGTGTCGACCACATGTATGGCCGAGGTCATCGGAGATGACCTGCATGGTTTTATCGAAAACGCCAAAAGTGAAGGTTCGGTCCCGCGCGATTTCGATGTCCCCTTCGCTCACACACCTGCCTTTGTCGGCAGCCACGTCGATGGCTACGACAGCATGGTAAAAGGTGTGCTGGAGAATTTCTGGAAGGGCACCGCGCGAAATGAAGCCACCGCTACTATCAACATCATTCCTGGATTTGATGGCTTCTGCGTTGGGAACAATCGCGAATTAAAACGCCTGCTCGACTTGATGCAAGTGACTTACATGTTCATCCAGGACGCATCAGATCAGTTCGATACGCCTTCCGACGGCAAATTTCGGATGTATGACGGCGGGGCCAAAATCAATGACGTGAAGGCGGCGTTGAACGCGGAGTGGACGTTGTCCCTGCAATATTACAACACTCGCAAGACGTTAGATTACTGCAGAGACGTTGGACAAGCGGCGACCTCCTTCCACTACCCTCTCGGCGTCGAAGCTACCGACGAACTTCTGATGGTGATATCGGAGATTTCCAGCAGAGAAATTCCCGAGGCGATCCGTCTGGAGCGCGGCCGACTCATCGATGCGATGGCGGACAGCCAAGCTTGGCTATACGGAAAAAAATACGCGATCTACGGCGATCCAGATTTCGTTTATGCGATGGCGCGCTTCATCATGGAGACCGGCGGCGAGCCAACCCACTGCCTCGCCACAAATGGCACCTCAGCTTGGGAGGACGAGATGAAGGAACTCCTCGCATCCTCGCCCTTCGGGAAGAATGCACAGGTTTGGCCAGGCAAAGATCTCTGGGCACTGCGCTCGCTACTGTTCACCGAGCCGGTGGATCTCCTGATCGGAAATTCTTATGGGAAGTATCTCGAACGGGACACCGGTATCCCACTGGTTCGGCTGATGTTTCCAATTTTCGACCGGCACCATCATCATCGATTCCCCCTCATGGGCTACCAGGGCGGACTGCGACTTTTAACGACGATCCTCGACAAGATCTTCGACACCCTCGATCGCGAAACAATGCACGCGGGTGTGACAGACTATTCGTACGACCTCACTCGCTAAGAGCGGCGGCCGGTCAGGCGGCCTATCCCTCAACCAGATATGAAGGCAGACGAATGTCCTCGCTCAACGTCAAAATCAAAGATGCCTTCCACGAGTTCGCGAGTGAAAGGAGCGGCAGCAAGGGTCCCAAGGCGCGCCGAAGGAATTGCGCGAGGCCAATGGGCCCAGGAACGGCCGTCGGCGGTTGCGCTTTCGACGGCGCCAAGGTCGCACTGCAGCCGATCACCGATGTCGCGCATCTTATTCATGCGCCACTCGCCTGCGAGGGAAATTCCTGGGACAACCGCGGCGCTGCCTCGTCAGGTCCAACACTTTGGCGCACGAGCTTCACCACTGATCTCACGGAAATCGACATCGTGATGGGACACAGTGAACGGAAGCTCTTTAAAGCCATCCGGGAAATCAAGGATGGGTACGCGCCCGCGGCAATCTTCGTCTATTCAACCTGCGTTACAGCGATGATCGGTGACGACATCGACGTTGTTTGCAAGCGAGCGACGGACGAATTTGCCTTACCGGTGGTGCCGGTCAATGCGCCGGGCTTTGTCGGATCTAAAAACCTCGGCAACAAGCTAGCGGGCGAGGCGCTGCTCAAGCATGTCATAGGCACGGTGGAGCCCGATGAACCAGGCCTTTTCGACATCAACATACTCGGCGAATTCAACCTCTCGGGTGAGTTCTGGCAGGTGAAGGCACTCTTGGATAAGCTCGGCATCCGCGTCCGCGCCTGTATTCCGGGAGACGCGCGCTATCTGCAAGTCGCATCCGCCCACCACTCACGCGCAGCGATGACGGTGTGTTCGACAGCGTTCGTCAATCTGGCCCGTGAGATGCAGGAACGCTGGGACATTCCATTTTTCGAGGGCTCCTTCTATGGCATCTCTGCCACCTCGGAGGCCCTCCGGCGGATTGCCGATTTGCTTGTAAAGAGGGGCGCCGATCCCGCGCTCTTGCATCGCACGGAAATCCTTGTAGCGGAAGAAGAGGAAAGGGCGTGGAAGAGACTGGAAGCCTACCGGCCTCGCCTCGAGGGCAAGCGCGTGCTTCTAAATACAGGCGGCRTCAAATCCTGGTCGATTGTCCACGCCTTGATGGAGATCGGAATGGAGGTCGTCGGCACATCAGTCAAGAAGTCGACGCTCGAAGATAAAGAGCGGGTCAAACAGACTCTGAAGGAAGACGACCTCCTATTCGAGTCGATGGCGCCACGCGAACTCTTCTCGTTTTTACTCGAACGAAAGGCTGACATCATGCTCTCGGGCGGACGCACCCAGTATATAGCGCTAAAGGCAAAACTGCCCTGGCTCGACATTAACCAGGAGCGTCATCACGCTTACGCTGGCTATGAGGGAATGGTGCAACTTGCTCGACAAATTGACCTGGCAATCCACAATCCGATGTGGCCGCAGGTGCGCGAGCCGGCGCCATGGGAGCCGGCCTTGGTCGTTGAAAAGCGAGCGAAAAGAGAAGCGTAAGCGCGTCGAACCAAAACCGCGAGAATCACTCGCAAAAAATGTTGAGGTCGTACTATGGCACGCGTCGTATCTCAAACTAAGTCGGCGGCGGTCAACCCCCTGAAGTCGTCTCAGCCGCTTGGTGCTGCCTTCGCCTTTCTGGGCGTCGACGGCGCAATACCTCTGCTCCATGGCAGCCAGGGATGTACGAGCTTCGCGCTCGCCCTGCTCGTGAGACATTTCAATGAAGCGATCCCGCTGCAAACGACGGCGATGAACGAAGCCGCGATAATCGTCGGCGGCGCGGATCGTCTCGAAGAGGCAATTCTCAGCCTCAAAGCCCGCACAAGGCCACGACTGATCGGGATATGCACGACCGCATCGGTCGAGGCCCGCGACGAGGATGTCGCCGGTGACGTCGAAAACATCAAACGCAAGCGGGCGATAGAACTTGTGGGCACCGAAGTGGTACTCGCCAACACGCCGGACTTTGACGGCGCGATAGAGGAGGGTTGGTCTAAAGCTGTTACGGCCGTGATCGAGGCAATAGCACGACCTGACAAGCAGTATCGTAATCCGAGGAAGATCGCGATCTTGCCTGGCTGCAACTTAACAGTTGCTGATATTGAACATTTGCGCGAGACGGCCGTAAGCTTCGGGCTCGACCCGGTTATTCTGCCCGACGTATCCGGAGCGCTCGACGGCTCCATCCCGGAAGAATGGATGCCGACAACGTATGGCGGCACGAAAGTGGAGGAGATCCGCGATCTCGGTGCGACGATGCAATGTATCGCAATCGGTGAGCATATGCGCCGACCGGCTGAAGCGCTGCAGAGACTGACCGGCGTGCCGTACGTGCTGTTTAGATCGCTGACGGGCCTAGAGAACGTCGATCGCTTTATTCGCGTGCTTGCCGCTATGTCACGCAAACAGACACCGCTCAATGTCCGCCGCAACCGAATGCAGTTGCAGGATGCCATGCTCGACGGCCATTTCCATATGGCAGGCAAGAAGATCGCAATCGCCTCCGAGCCAGATCAACTTTTCCAATTCTCCGATTTTTTTAATGCCATGGGTGCGGAAATTGCAGCCGCAGTCACCACGACCGCCACTTCGAAGGCGCTCGAGATGGTACCGGCGAACACCGTCAAAGTCGGCGATCTCAGTGATCTGGAAAGTCTCGCCGCAACGGCCGATCTTATCGTCACACACTCGCACGGCCGAGAAGCTGCCAGGCGTCTCTGCGTTCCGCTGATGCGGGTGGGGTTCCCCATGTTCGACCGCTTCGGCAGCCAGAGCAAGCTTACAATATTGTACCGAGGGACCCGCGACGTGATCTTCGACTTCGCGAACATCATTCAGGCTAACCACCCTCCGAACCCCTGGCCCACTTGACTCAACCGACAGGCGGGAATCGCAAAAATGAGATCAGTTCGTCGCCTCTCGCTCTTCAATGGCAGATTCCATCAACAGCGGCCGAAACGGCAGTTGGGCGCTTTGCGAACCGCGATCGCCACGCAAGCTATGAAAGGACTGAAAGCGTAGTTTGAATCGGCCAAACGATTGGCCATCTACGACGCGATACGCGACGCGTGGACCTTCGTGGAAGCCGCGGGGTTAGAAGACATCTCCGACGAGATCGGAAGACACCGAAGGGAAGGTGAGGATTGCACCGGGGCAAAGATGGCGGCGTTAGACAGCTGCCAGATCGCATTTTGTCTCGCAATGGGCGCGCCTTCGGCGGTCACATTTGGCAGAACTCGCTAAATCGGAGGAATCTATGACAAGCTTATCCGTGACTCGCGACGGGTCCCGATGGATGCCGGAATATTTGGATTCGATCAACCCTGCGATGTGCATCGGCTGCGGTCGCTGCTTCAAGGTCTGCTCTCGCGAGGTCATGCATCCCTACGGCATCGACGAGGCAGGTGAAATGCTCGGTGTCTGCGATGGCGAGGACGACTTCAATGGTGAGCTCAGTCGCGTGATCATGGTCATTGATTATCCCGGCCGCTGTATCGGCTGCGGAGCCTGCGCCCGCGTCTGTCCCAAGAACTGCCAGATTCATATCGCCGTTGATCATCGTGCGGTGCACGAATCTTGAATTTTGTTCCGAGCGTGGCTCTTGAGGAACGCAAGCTGGTTCAAGAGTCACGGAAGATCTTCGGTATGCCTCATCTGCAGTTAACCGCCACCTGCGTTAGAGTGCCGGTAAAGACGGGCCATTCCGAGGCGGTATACGTCGAGTTCGACGATCATGTTCGACTAGAACGGGTCCGTGAGCTCCTGGCAAATGAACCAGGTGTTCGACTTTATGCTGATGAAATTCGCGACGGATATCCAACGCCGCGCTTTCTGGGAGATCCCGCAGATGTTCACGTCGGACGGGTCCGAGTTAATCCCGAGAACCCGGCGCAAAAAACCGATTTGTTCGATTGACAAGGCACTACGATGAGCAAAGAGCCGAAGATCGTTGCCGGCGTTAAAATCCCTCGCAGGGAGACGGCGACAGCTTCCACTGAATTATCCGCGACGCAGAAACCGATCTGCTTCTCCATCGTTCCAGCCACGTGTGACTCATTCCACCTTTAGGCGCGTGGCGGCTCGTTGGCGTTGATGGCTCCGAACGGGCACTCCTAATGTGGTTAGCCGGAACTCGATTGTGGGCGCAGTCGGCCGACCTTAAGGAAATGCGTTTGACGCGCTGCTTAAGCCCGCGGTCCGGCGAATGGGTTTATGACAGCTTCAGCGCTCGAACCGTTCCAGCATCCTCTTCAATTGTGCGTTTTGCATTTGGAGCTTACGCGCCAGCTGCTCCCGGAGCACCCTGATCTCTTCATCAAGGCTGATTGCATCGCCAGAAACGGCGGGAGCACGTGAAGAAGGTGGGAGAACGACTGCAATCGCTTCCGCTTTCTTGTCCCGTCTGCTGCGCTTTCGCGCTGCACCTTCGTCAATCTGCGAGGGCTTTGGTGCGTCGTGCGCGGCTGTATCGGCGTCATCGAACGAGACCGGATCATCTGCTTTCTCGAGCGTGGCGCTTTCCACATCTGTTGTGTCATCAACACTGCTCGCCGCCTCTTCGGAATGATCCGGGTCCGCTGACACCGCGTCAGATTGATGGCTAGCGACCGGCTTTTCGTCGGCCAGACGGCCTGCGGCGTCCAACTCGTTGTTGTCAGCTGTTTCAGTCGGCTTGGCGATGGCTGATACGTCCGGCTTCACGTCATCGGTCGAGCCGTGTTCTTGCCTCTGCTGGCGTCGCGGTGACACCAGCCGAGCAAGAAGTTTCCATGGAGACGCCATCTATTCGACCTCGAATTCTACCGGTATGTAAACTACGAGCAAAAGCGTTGGCGGCAGAATGAACCGCCGCCAAAATGTTCACTACAATAAGCATAAGAATGCGGCCAGCACTTGGCCGTCTGCTGCCGATCAACCGAGGTTGAGTCGCTT
>NZ_JBFTQY010000125.1:0-10234 GCF_056399245.1 Rhizobium sp. 01N447_2 | reverse complement strand
GATGTGAAGGGCGACGTCGCGATCGTCTTGCCCTTGACGTCAGCGACACTTGCGATCGAACCGCCCTTGGCGACGTAGAAGGCATGCGGCCCCTTGTTGAACAGCGACATGACGGCGGTTACCTTCACGCCTTCATTGGCGCGGGCGGCCATCAGCGCGCCGATATCGGAAACACCGATGTCGGAGGACGCGGCGGCAAGGCGCGAGATGGCGTCGGTCGAGCCGCGACCGGAGGCGATCTCCACCTCAAGGCCGGCGTCCGAACAGAAACCTTCCTGGATGCAGACGTAGATCGGCGCCTTGTCGCCACCCGGTAGCCAATCGAGCTGAAAGATCACCTTGTCGGCGGCGGAGGTGGCGCCGGCAGAAAGGGTTGCGGCAAGTGCATAGAAGGCAAGCTTGGTGCGGGACATGGGTCGACCTTTCGCAACTAGTGTTCGGTTTTTAAGGACGGATAGTGATTGGCGACGCGCTCCGGATCGAAGCCATCCGCGACGAGCCTGGCAATTGCGCAATCGCGTTTTTCAGAACGCTTGCTGCTCAGGCATGCAAAGCAACGATGCGCGCGAAGGTGACCAGCTCCAGCGTCGATCTCTGCGGATTTCGGGGCGAGATCACTGGTTTTTCCCTGCATTAGGACATTTCCTCGACAGATTTACCCGTCGAGCAATGTCCAGAACCGAGGCTCAGACCGCTTCTACTCGCAGGTCTTTTGTCTCATGAATTTCCGGCGTTCTGCAAGATTTTAAACGCTTCAATTCTCGTGCTGAAAAAACAGGCGAAATTCACAGCATTGAGGTTGAGGTGGGCAGGCACGTCATCTATTGGATTGAAATCAAAGCATAAATTCCTCTGCAGCCGAGCGGGGCGGCGGCTGAAGAAATAAGCGTTCTAATATTTAGAGCGCTTAGCTCGTAATTTTCTTGTCGCACCTTCAGCTTGCATCTGCGTTTTCCGGCGCATTTTTTCTTGTGAGCGACCCGCATCTGGACGGTTTCCAATGCCTCCTTCGTATGCAGGCGATCGCCCATTGCCTTGGGCCGTCAGCATGTCTGAAGTTGAACTCGAGCATATGCCGAAGCGCACGAGATCGCCCAGATGATCATGAATTGGCGTTTCAGCCGCAGTCGAGAAGGGAACTTTGGGGCCGTCACCTTTACGATTCAGCTGTTTCAACGGCTGAGGGACCCGCATATCTCTAGCGACGGCATCGTCAGTCCACGGACGCTATGCCTATTACGACACGGTGCCCGATCTCGCCGTGATGATCGAACTGCTGGAATTCGACAGCGACAAGGAGGTCCAGCCGAAACACGCCTGAGGATTACAGCACCTGTGCAATCCGTCTTGGGCTTACTTCCGTAGCGGTTGTGGCCTCTACGAAATCGAGCCCGATATCCAGCACCGGCGCACTGTGCGTCAACCAGCCGACCGAAATGAGGTCGACACCGGAAGCCGCGATTGCGGCGGCCGTTGCCGGCGTGACGCGGCCGGACGCTTCGGTGATGGCCCGGCCGGCGACGATGGCGACGGCCTCGCGCAGTTGACCCGGCGTCATATTGTCGAGCAGCACGGCGTCGACGCCGGTCTCCATCGCTTCATGCAACTGATCGAGGGTGTCTATTTCGACCTCGATCTTTACCATATGGCCGACGCCTGCCCGCGCCCGACGGATCGCCTCAGTGACGCCGCCGGCGATGGCGACGTGATTATCCTTGATCAGCACCGCGTCATAAAGCGCGAAGCGGTGGTTCATACCGCCACCGGCCCGCACTGCATATTTCTCCAGCGCCCTCAGCCCCGGCGTCGTCTTGCGCGTGCAGGCAACGGAAGCCTTGGTGCCGCGAATGGCGGCGGCAATCTCAGCCGTCACAGTCGCAATGCCGGAGAGGTGGCCGAGGAAATTCAACGCGGTGCGCTCGCCGCTCAGCAGGCCACGCGAGGGGCCCTCGATGGTGGCGATCACGTCGCCGGGCTTGACCGCGTCGCCATCCTGAAGATGGCGGCGCATGACGATCTCCGGATCGACGAGGGTGAAGGCGAGTTCGGCGGCATCGAGACCGGCGATCACGCCCGGCTGACGCGCCGCCATCACCACCGTCGAGCGATGATCGCGAGGGATGACCGAGGCCGAGGTGATGTCACCGGCAAGACCCAGATCTTCGAGAAGGGCCGCGCGCACCAGCGGCTCGACGATCAGGCGCGGAAGGGGAACAAGGCTCATCTCAGGCACTCCTTGCAAGGGCATAGGGCGGTGTTGCGCGGGCGATCTCGAGAACATCGGAAAGACACATCCGGCGCCGGGTGGCATTGGCGAGCTTCAGCGGAAAATCGGTGCGGGCATGGGCGCCACGCGATTCCATCCGCAGGCTGGCAAAGACGGCGATCAGCAGCGCGACGATGGCCGGATCGGCGGCAGGGCCGTTGCCTTCGGCAAGCGGCAGCAGTGCGGCGATCGCGCCATGAATGGCGCCGGCATTGCGCAGCACGCCGAGATGGCGCGAGACGATCGGTCGGACGAGCGATGCATCGGCAGCCGCCGGCAGTCTCTCGGCAAAGATTGTGCTGATGGCACCTGCGGGCACGCCTGATATGTCGCGTGCCGCCCGCATGCCCATGACAGCCGCCTCCAGCAGCGAGTTGCTGGCAAGCCGGTTTGCGCCGTGCAGGCCGGTCGAAGCCGCCTCTCCGGCGACCCAGAGACCTGGAACCGAGCTGCGGCCATTTGCATCCGTGGCCACACCGCCCATGTGATAGTGAACGGCCGGGCGCACAGGGATGAGGTCTTTCGCCGGATCGATGCCGGCCTCGCCGCAAAGGCTCGAGATGACAGGAAAGCGTGTGGCAAAGCGGCTGCCGAGAGCATCGCGGGCATCGAGAAAGACTCGTCCGCCGCGGGCGATTTCGGCGCTGATCGCACGCGCCACCACGTCACGCGGTGCAAGTTCAGCGCCTGATATGCGGGCCATGAACCGTTCGCCTCGTTCGTTGACGAGCAAAGCCCCCTCCCCGCGCACCGCCTCGCTGATGAGCGCCAGCGGCCTGCGGCGTGAATCGAGCGCGGTCGGATGGAACTGCACGAATTCCATATCGGCGAGCGCGGCACCGGCCCTTGCTGCGAGCGCGATCCCCTGGCCGAAATTGCCCATCGGATTGGTGGTTGCGTCGTAAAGCCCGCCAATGCCGCCGGTGGCGAGCACCACCTTCGAGGTCGGCAGAATGGCGGCTCCATTCGCGGTCGCGCAAAGCAGGCCGGCGACCTGCTCGCCGYCCATCACAATCCGCCGCGCCTCGAAACCTTCGAGCACTGATATAGCCGGCGTTTCCATCACCGCCTTGATCAGCGCGGCGATGATCGCCGCACCTGAGCCGTCGCCTTCGGCATGGACGATACGGCGGCGATTATGGGCCGCCTCCAGGCCGAGCGAGAGGTCTCCTGCGGTATTCCTGTCGAAACGCACGCCGGCTTGCTCCAACGCGGCGATCGCCGCCGGGGCCTCGGCGATGATGCCGGCGGCAATGGCCGGATCGCAGAGACCGTCACCGGCCGCAAGCGTATCGGCAAGATGCAGTGCCGCGCTGTCATCGGCGCCCATGCTGGCGGCGATGCCACCCTGCGCCCAGGCGCTCGACGTCTCCGCGCCAAGGGCCGCGCGGGTGACGATGACGGAGGGTTCCGGCGCCAGTGTCAGCGCGGTCATCAACCCCGCAAGCCCGCTGCCGACGATCACCGTGCGTCCAGTGAGATGCTCGAGAATCTCGGTCATATCGCCAGCATCCTCTCGACGGCGCGGCGGGCGGCCACCGCAATTGCCGGATCGACGGTGACCTCGTGGCGATTTTCCTCGAGTGCTGCGCGGATATTGGCCAGCGTGATCCGCTTCATATGCGGGCAGAGATTGCAGGGGCGAATGAACTCGACATCGGGATGGTGCACGGCGACATTGTCGCTCATCGAGCATTCGGTGAGCAGCACGACGCGCGCCGGCTTCTGCCTGCCGACATAGTCCGACATCACGGCGGTGGAGCCGGCGAAATCGGCTTCCGCCACCACCTCGGGCGGGCATTCCGGATGGGCGAGTACTGTGACGCCTGGATGGTTTTCGTGCAGCTGGCGCACATCCTCGGCGGTGAAGAGTTCGTGCACCTCGCAATGGCCATGCCAGGCGATGATCTCGACATTAGTTTCGCGGGCGACGTTGCGCGCCAGATATTCGTCCGGGATCATCAGCACCTTCGGCACGCCGAGCGATTCTACTACCTGCTTGGCATTGCCCGAGGTGCAGCAGATGTCGGAGGCAGCCTTCACCGCGGCGGACGTATTGACATAAGTGACGATGGGCACGCCGGGATGGGCCTGGCGCAGCAGGGCAATATCCTCGGGCGTGATCGAATCCGCCAGCGAACAGCCGGCGCCAAGATCCGGGATCAATACTGTTTTCTCGGGGTTCAGCAGCTTGGCGGTCTCGGCCATGAAATGCACGCCGGCAAGCACGATGATATCGGCATCGACCTCGATCGCCTTGCGGGCGAGCGCCAGGCTGTCGCCAACGATATCGGCCACGCCGTGGAAGATCTCCGGTGTCTGATAGTTGTGCGCGAGAATGACGGCATTGCGGCGGCGCTTGAGCTCGAGGATCGCGTCGACGTCATTTTCGAATGTCATCCATTCGGCTTTGGGAATGACGCGGCTGACGCGCTCGTAGAGCGAGGATGCGGAAACAGGATAATTCATGACCGGCTCCTAATTATGCTCCACTTGAGCATATCATAGGCCAAGAGATATTCTCACGGTGAGCATATGTCAATTGCGGGAGAGCGGTAATTTCGTTCCTGCCAGCGCCCGTTCTTCGAGAACGGTATGGCGAAAGCGGAAGAGCTTGGCCGGCCGGCCGCCGGTTTCGCTTTCGGTTCCGCCGGTTTCCTCGACGAGATCCTGCTGTTCGATGAGGCGGCGGAAATTCTGCTTGTGCAGCGTCAGCCCTGCCAAGGCTTCGATGGTGCGCTGGRGCCTCAGCAGCGTGAAGTYCTCCGGCATCAGCTCGAAGACGACGGGGCGGTATTTGATCTTGGCGCGCAGCCTGGCGATGCCGGTCGCGAGAATGCGGCGATGATCGGCAAACATTGCCCGGCCGAGATTGGCCTCCGCCCCGCATCCGGCTTCCGAGACGAGCCCCGCCTCGTAAAGTAGTTCGTAGCGCTGCAGAGCCAGATCCTCGTTCCAGCCGCCGCCATCAAGGCCGAAGGTGAAATCCGCCCGGCGATGGCGATGGTCGCGTCTTGCCGGATCGGCATCGGCCCAGCTCCCCAGACGCGCCATGATCTCGTCAAGCACGGCCGGCCGTCCCTGCCGATGGTCTTCCCAGGGGAAATATTCGTACCAGCCGTGCCATCCCGGCCGGCCGGCGCCCGACTGCTCGTTGACGAGGCCGAGATAGCTGATCGAGATCGTCCGCCCGCCGGGGATGTCGTTGTTCCGGTCGCGGTCGGCGAAGGTATAGAGCTGTTCGAGATAGCCGACGGGATGTTCCGTCTGCTCCTGCACCCATTCGCGCAGGCCCGATTGYAGGGTGCGATGCCCCATTTCGAAAGGGCCAGACGGCAGTGCGTTGCCGGAGCGGATGGTCATCACGCGCGGTTCGTCCCCCGTCACCGCGACGAGCACCGCAATCAATTCCGCATGCGCAAACCCGATCGTCACAGGGGACCGAATACTCCGTTCCGAATGAATCGAACGGATAATTCCTGACACAGGCCGGGACGGAAGCCAATGGAGAGGAAGCGCCTTTGCGGCGCTTCCCACATCATCGAGGCAGTAGAACTCGTTTGCCGTCAGCTGTTGCCCGTCTCGCTCTTCAGCCCCTGCAGGAAGATTTCCAGTTCCGCGTCGTCGATACCGACGAGATGGCGCTTTTCCGGATAGGCGCCGGTCCTGACATCCTCGGCAAATTCGGTGAAGGCGGCGATGCGCTCGCGCTGCAGCCGGTCGTGTTCGGCGGCAAAGTCGCGATAGACCTTGGCGTGGCGCGGAGTGTGGTCGCGATTGGCGCCGAGCACGTCGTCGGCGAAGAGATATTGGGCATCGCAGCCGCTGCCTGCCCCCATGGAGATCATCAGCATCGAGGTGTTGCTGCTGATGGCGGCAGCGACATCCCCTGGGACGACTTCGATTTCGGCGGCGAAGGCGCCGGCCTCTTCCAGGGCCTTGGTCTGCCGCCAGATTTCGGCCGCACTCGCCGCCGTCTTGCCGACGGCACGGAAGCCGCCCGTCCAGGTCGCTTTTGAAGGGATCAGCCCGAGATGGCCGCAGACGGGAATGCCTTCATCGCGCATGCGCCGGATCGTCTGCAGGCTGGCGGCGCAATAGACCGCATCGCCGCCTGCCTTCAGCGCCGCGAAGGCCGCACGCAGATAGTCCTCGGCTGAGACATGGTCGCCATATTCGAGCCCCGGAATGGCAAAGAGAGTGGGGGCGATTTCGCGAAAGACCGGCCCGAGCAGCGAGGGCGGCACCGAGGCGATGTCGATCCCCGCTTTTTCGGCGGCGTCCGCCTCCTCCAGCGAGGTGACGCGCAGCATGGTGAGCTGGCGCTTGCCTTTTTCCGCAAGCAGATCGGCGACGGTTGCGCGTTTATGTTTCTTCATCATTAATTCCTTTGAAAATATCGGAGAGCTCAGGCGGCCAGCAGGGATTTCAGCTTGATGTCGCTGGCTGCCAGTGCTGCCGGGTTCGGATGGGCGCGTGCTGAGATCAGCATTTCGGCGAGCCTGATGTCACGCGCCACCGCATTGCCCGGTCCGATGCCGCTTGCGGCGATCAAGCGTCCGTCGGCGTCGAGATGGAAAAGAATGAAGGCGCCTGCGCCGAGATCGCGGCGCTGATGCATGGCTGCCCCTTCGGCAAGGCCTGATATCTGCAGCGTCATGTCGTATTGATCCGACCAGAACCACGGCACTGATGAAACGGCTTCGTTAAGGCCGAGCATGTTGGCCGCGGCCAATGTGCCCTGCTCCTGGGCATTGCGCCAGGATTCCAGCCGCACCCGCCGGCCGCCATAGATCGGCAGCGGAAAGGAGCAGCAGTCGCCGGCCGCAAAGACATCAGCTGCTGAAGTCCGGAGATAAGTGTCGACGGCAATGCCATTGTCGATTGCGAGGCCTGCCCTTTCGGCGATCTCGACATTCGGCCGTGCGCCGATGCCGACGAGGACGAGATCGGCTTCGATCACCTCTCCGGTCGACAATCGGATCAGGGCTTTTCCGGTCTCCTCGGTCAGCGCCTCGATGGAGACGCCGCAGCGGATATCGACGCCCTCGGCGCGGTGGCGCTCGGTGATGAGATGGGCGATCTCTTCCGGCACGCCACGCTTCAGCACGCGTTCCAGCCCCTCGATGACGGTGACCTCGGCGCCAAGCAGCCGCGCCGTTGCCGCAAGTTCCAGTCCGATGAACCCGCCACCGATAATGGCGATATGCCGGCCCGGCTTCATTGCTTCGCGCAGCGCCGCGGCATCGTGGTGCGTCCTCAGCGAGCGAATATGCCGGCTGCCCACCGGCGCACCGGGGAACGAACGCGCGGCCGCACCCGTCGCAAGCAGAAGCTTGTCGTAGGAGAGCGCCGTCCCGTCCGAAAGCGTGACGATCCTGGATGCGGGATCGAAATCCCTGGCCTCGAGGCCGGTCAGCAGCCGGATGCCGTTTTCGATATATTTTTCCGCCGCGGCGATGAATTTCGGATCGCTCGCATCGGCGGAGCCGGCCTTCGAAAGCGGCGGCCGCTCGTAAGGATGAAGGGGCTCGGCACCAACAAGCGTTATCTCGCCGGCAAAGCCCTTTTCCCGCAAGGCGAAGGCGGCGCGCGCCCCGCATTCGCCCGCTCCCAGGATGACGTAGTGAGCCATGCCGGCCTCCGTCAGAGCGAGATGAAGACGGCACCGTCTTCGATCTTGACCGGATAGGTCTTGAGATTGACGCAGACCGGCGCACCCTTGGCTTCGCCCGTCTTGTAGTTGAAGCGGCCATTATGCTTTGGACATTCGATGATCTCATCCATGACAAGCCCGTCGGCGAGATGGATATGTTCATGCGTGCAGAGCCCGTCGGTTGCGAAGAATTCGTCGTCCGGGCTGCGATAGACTGCGAAGGTGCGCCCGTCGTGATCGAAGCGGATGACATCCTCTTCGTCGATCTCGTCCTTGTCGCAGACCTGGATCCAGTTTCCGCTCATCTTGTCCTCCCTCGATTGTCGTTATTGCGCGGCCGGGGCCAGCTCGTTGTGGAATTCCTCGCGATAGGGCCGCGCGGTGGCCGGCAGGTCGCGCTTCAGGAAATAATCCTCGTTGCGCAGCTGGCGCAGGAAGGCCGGGATCATCTCGCGATAGCCGGACCAGATCGACGGGTTCGGGGCCGGCAGGTCGTGCTTGATCATCGCGTGCAGCTTGGGCAGCGCGTGGTAGGGCACCATCGGGAACATGTGATGTTCGACGTGATAGTTCATGTTCCAGTAGATGAAGCGGCTGATCGGGTTCATGTAGACCGTGCGGCTGTTCAACCGATGATCGATGACATTGTCGGCAAGGCCGCCATGCTGCAGCAGTCCGGTCAGCACATGGTGCCAGGCGCCATAGAGGCGCGGCAGGCCGATCAATACCAGCGGCAGGATCGAACCCATGGCGATTGCGGTTGCGATCGTCACCAGATAGATCGCCAGCCAGATGCGGGCTATGCGGATCGCCTTCGGCTGCTCCATCTCGGGAATGAAGGTCTTTTCCGCCGCGCTGACGACGCCGAAGGCATTGCGCCGCATATCGACGATCGCATGCCAGGCATCGAGGATGCCGAAGAAATTAAGCACCACCCGGAAGAGATCCGGCGGCCGCATCACGGCGATCTCGGGATCACGGCCGACGATGACCGTATCGGTATGATGGCGCGCATGGCTCCAGCGCCATGTCACCGGGTTGCGCATGATCATGAAGCAGGCGATCTGGTAGACGACATCGTTCATCCAGCGTGTCTTGAAGGCGGTGCCGTGACCGCATTCGTGCCAGCGGCTGTCGGTGGCCGAGCCGTAGAGCACGCCATAGGCAAGGAAGAAGGGCACGGCCACCCAGGAGCCCCAGAAATAGATGCCGAGCCCGGCAAAGATTGCCATGGCGCCGAGCCAGATGATCGTGTCGCGGATCGCCGGCGCATCGGAGCGCTGCATCAGCGCCTTCATCTCCTTGCGGGGAATGTCGGTGTGATACCATTCGGCTGCCGCCAGTCCCGTCTCGACGGCGGTGCGGCCGCTTTCGCCGAGAAGGTCGTAGTCACGTTTCTTCGTCTGGGTCGCCATTATCCGCCTCCCGTTATGCCCTTGCCAGGAGAATAGGTTGACTTTGGAAAGCGCTCAATGCAGGCTTGATATAATCTATCAAAAGCCATCATGAATGGCTTGCATTCATGATTGAATCCATCAGGAACGCCGATGCGCCGCCCCACCATCTCCGATCTCGCCCGCGCCTCCGGCGTCAGTGTCGCCACCGTCGACCGCGTTCTTAATGCGCGCCACCGGGTGCGCGAGGAAACAGCGCGACGGGTCTATGATGCGGCGCAGTCGATCGGCTATCACGCTGTCGGCCTGATCAAGCAGCGCGTCTTCGAAGATCTGCCGCAATACAGGCTCGCCTTCCTGCTGCAGAAGCCTATGCAGCCCTTCTATCAGAGCTTCGTGCGTGAGATCGAAACCGCAGCGCGCGCGCTGACGTCTGCGCGCATCCAGACGCAGATCGACTTTCCGTCAGCCGCGACACCGGCAGCGATCGTCGAAAAGATCAAGGCGCTCGGCGCTCGCAACCAGGCCGTTGCTCTCGTTGGCCCGGATTATCCGGCGGTGACGACGGCGGTCGAGGAGTTGAAGGAGCGCGGCATTCCGGTGTTCTCGCTGCTCTCCGACCTCGCAACGGGCGTGCGCGACGCCTATGTCGGCGTCAACAACCGCAAGGTCGGGCGCACCGCCGCCTGGACGATTGCGCGCACGGCGCACAAGCCCGGCAAGGTCGCCTGTTTCGTCGGCAGCCACCGCTTTCACGGCCATGAGCTCAGAGAAATCGGCTTCCGCTCCTATTTTCGCGAGAATGCGCCTGATTTCGATGTCGTCGACACGCTGATCAATCTCGAGACCGCCGAGATCACCCACGAAGCGACGTTGACGCTGCTGCAGAAACATCCCGATCTCGTCGGCCTCTATGTC
>NZ_JBFTQY010000124.1:0-10353 GCF_056399245.1 Rhizobium sp. 01N447_2 | reverse complement strand
GAGCGGAACTGCGCATGCTCAGGCAAGGGTCACTGCAACCCATCGGAACGGCCTAGTCGAAAGCTACCGAGCCTATATCGGTGAGGCTGACCTGTTTAACTCAAGCGGCACAAGGCTGACGCAGGCGTGGCAGATCATTCGGCAAGACCGAGCAAATTTCCATCAGTACGGTGTACGCGACCGCGATGACGAGACGGACTCGTTCTTTGCAGATCCGGTCAACCGCCAAGCGCTTGAACAGATGCTTCGCAACGGCACAATGACGAGGGACGCCGCCAACATGATCGTTCGCGGGAACGTCTGGATTGACGTGGACATTTACGGCGGCCAGGGCGCTGGCCGCTGGATCGACGTTTCAGTATCCGATTGATCTTTACCGGCAGGGGACCCCACTCGATGAAACATCTTTTCGCAGCGGCTCTTTCCGCCCTTGTGATTTCCACGGTATCGACAGCCTTTGCTCAGTCGATGTCCGGCGTATCAGTTGGTGGCGATCGACAGCAACTTGATAGCATAGGCAGACAAGATCATAGGACCGAACATCGACCGTCTCTCCCGAGGATTGGGGAAGAGCGGTAGTAAACAGCTTGACCTGTGTCACCGCATCGACAGGATCTGGCTTCGGCGGTCCTTGCCGTCCAGGCGGAAGCCAATGTCCTTGAAGTGAAAATAGCCATGGATCAGGAGGTCGCGATAGCCGATGTTTCGCCCGCGAACCCTGTCGTCGCCTCGTCCTTCTTATGATCCTTGTTCTCGTCGCTTGCGTTCCGGTATGCAGCGTTTCCCTAGATGTCGTCTGCCCATACCGCCGCTCTGACAAATGTGTTGCGGTCGACATCCTTGGGCTGATGGTCCGGACTGYCCGGGATAGCCGCGACCCATTGCGGATAGCCCAGATTCAATCGGACGAGCCTGTTGGCTTCAGCGCGAGCCGCGGGCGTGAGCTGTTCGTAGGCGAGGGCGGCAACCTTCATGTGCCCTTCGTCATACCAGGCGAGGGCCGTGCCGCACACCACAACATGGCGGCCGAAAAACAAGCGAGACGCGAGGTCATTTGCAGATCTCCTCAATGATTGTCAGCAGCCGTTTTCCACGTGGAGCCGTTTCCTGAAGGCTCGGTGACGCTCCACGGCCGCTCCACTCTGGTCTAAGGCCAAGCCCTCTCCTAATCTCGCGAACTAGGCCCTCGAAGTTTTCGCCCTTAGGAGTCGCCGCTTATTATCGAATGTGATCCATATATTCGATCCAAAAAATGGCTCGATCAGTCCATTCCAATTCTCTCTTGATCGTCTACCGGGCGATGACCGGTCTCCCTTGCCCAAATTGTCCGCAGGTGGCCGCATCGCCTTTTGTTCTTATCGCAATGAGAGTCAACAGATCTTACGGAATTCCAACAACTGCCGACCAGGCTGCCCGCGCTACCAATCCGCACCAATATCGACTATACTTTCGTCGACTGAATATCTTGGCTTGTTCGTCGTCGCTCCTTCAGGAGAAGGGGCGCGTCGAAAAGTGAGTTTGCAGCAATTCGCCGGATCTCATCATCCCACCCGCTATGTGCCGTGGGTCAGCGAGGGGTGCTCGGATGAAACCGAAACGACGTCCCTTCCTCAAGCTTGCAGTCGCGCTGGCGATGAGCTTTCCTGCCATCGCCGCCGCGCAGCAGACGTCGGCCAAGACGCCACGAATCGGCCTCCTTGCCTGGTGGCCCTGCGACATACCGGGCTATGTGGGTGGGTCCGGTGAGTTTGGAGTGTTTATAACTGGCCTTGGCGAACTCGGGTACGAATTGGGCAAGACCATCAGCTTCGAGTGCCGAAGCGCCGGCAAGCACAACAATGGCTTGGCCGCGGCGGCGACAGAACTGGTGCGGCTCCCCGTCGACATGATCGTCACGATGTCGCATCCGGCGGGTCAGGCTGCCCACGAGGCGACCAATACAATTCCGATCGTGTCGATCCTAAGTGGTGATCCGATGGCGACTGGGTTCGTTGGTAGCCTTGCAAAACCGGGCGGAAATGCCACGGGCATCAGCTACTACGCCACGGAACTCGCCGCCAAACGCCTGGAGCTTTTGATGGAAGCCATACCGGGGCTCACCACAGTCGGCGTGCTGGCGAACCCGGTGGTCTCCGATCTGAATTTCGAACGGGACACCAAGAATGCGGCCGATCGGCTCGGCATTGCTGTGAGCATCCAGCACGTCGGCGAGCCGGACGATCTCGATGCTGCAGTCGACCGGATGGAAGCCGCGGGCGCGCAGGCCCTTTTCGTGCTGCCCGACATGATGCTGGCAGACCAGTCTAAGCGAATTGCCGCCTTGGCGATCGAGCATCGTCTGCCGACTATGGCCTGGGGTCCATGGTATGTCGCAGACGGCTGCCTGATGGCCTATTCGGCGAGATACGACGAGATGCAACATCGGCTCGCCTTTTATGTCGATCGTATATTGAAAGGCACTAAACCAGGCGACCTGCCGATCGAGCAGCCGACGACGTTCGACTTGTCAATCAATTTGAAAACAGCGAATGCCCTCGGGATCGAGCTGCCGCAGAGCGTTTTGCTGATGGCTGAAGAAGTCATCGAGTGAGGATGGTGTGTGGCGTTCGCTCCCGCTACAAGCCGCTCCGATGCGCCGATCGCTGTTCCGGAAGTACTTCCTGGCCTTGTTCGCCGTGGTCATTGTCCCCGTAACTGCCAGCGGCATCAGCGACGCGTGGTTCGGCTATCGCGACCAGCGTGCCATGCTCAGCGCTCTATTGCGGGTGGAGACCAAATCGGCGGCCGGCAAAATCCAGAGCTTTCTCGACGGCATCAAGGATCAACTGGGTTGGACGGTGCAGCAGTCCTGGGCCCAGGAGGAGGGACAGCATCGGCTCGATGCATTGCGGGTGATGCGACGAGTTCCAGCGATCGTCAGCATCACCCTTGTTGACGATGTCGGCATCGAACGGCTGTATGTCTCCCGCATCGACTTGAACAGGAGGGAAGGCGGATCGGATCGCTCCGGCGATCCTGCTGTGGTGGGAGTTCGTTCGAATGGTACATGGTATGGGCCAGTCACCTTTCACGATGGCTCCGAACCGTTCATGACCATGGCCACGGCTGGAAACCGCAAGGCAGGTGGCATCGTCGTCGCGGAGATCAACCTGAAGCTTGTCTGGACAGTCGTTTCGGAAATTCGCGTCGGTAGTAGTGGCCGGGCGTTTGTTCTCGATCAGACCGGCCGCCTCATCGCCCATCCCGACATCAGCAAGGTGTTGCAGGGTACTGACAAGAACACAGCGACGGCCCTCACCAGATTGCGGGACGAGATCGCCTCCACAGGCGGAGAGGCGACCACGGCCCGCAACGCCGAGAATGAACCGGTCGTGACTGCCATGGCAGCAATCCCAGGCGTCGGTTGGACGGTGTTCGTCGAGCAGGCACAAGCAGAGGCTTTCGCACCGCTGTATGCTTCATTGTGGCGGACGGTTGGCCTGCTGCTCGCCGCCACCATCTTCGCATCGGCGCTTGCTTTCTGGCTTGCCAGGCGCATGACCGGACCAATCCGCCTGCTGGAGGAAGGCACCGAAAAAATCGGTGCTGGACAGTTTGAGCACCGGATAGACATCGCCACCGGCGACGAACTCGAACGGCTGGCGGTCCGGTTCAATGAAATGGCGCAAGAACTCGCCATATCTCGAGATCGTTCAGAGCGGATCGCGCGGCTGAAGCGTTTTCTCGCACCTCAGGTCGCGGAACTCGTCGAAAAGTCCGGCGACGAGAGCGTTCTCGCCGGCCAGCGCGCGGAAGTCGTCGCTGTATTCTGCGATTTACGTGGCTTCACCGCGTTTTCGGCGCACGCCGAACCCGAGGAGATCATGCACGTCTTGGGCGAGTACTATAAGGCGCTCGGCGCGATCATTACACGCTACGAGGCCACGCTGACCAACTTCGCGGCAGACGGTTTGATGGTGCTCGTCAACGCCCCGGTGCCGTGCACAGACCCGGCGCTTCGTGCGGTTAAGATGGCGATCGACATGCAGGATGACGTTCAGCGTCTGATCGCCGAGTGGCGACTGCACGGCCACGCGATCGGCTTCGGCATTGGACTGGCGATGGGATGGGCGACAGTCGGCCGAATTGGTTACGAAGCCCGTGTTGACTACACCGCGATCGGACATGTCGTGAACTTGGCATCACGACTCTGTTCGTCCGCCGATGATCGGCAAATCCTCGTCGATCACGCTGTAGCGCAATCCGTGCGTGGAGAAATTTTATTGGTCGCTCTCGGCCCGCGGCAGCTCAAAGGTTTCGACGAGCAAATACCTGCTTGGAAGGTCGGAACGAGAAGCGGAAGATCAAATGGCGTGCATGAACCGATTGAGGGGTTGAACGGGTAGGGGACCTCAAAACGGCAGTTTCCGTCAGCGGAGGATAGCGAGCCGTTTGTCAATCGTGCCGCGTAATTTGACAGCGAGAAATGGTGCAGTCGGTCCAGAAAATGGTTCCATCAGTCCAAAAAATGGATCTCCCTGATTGGCCCCGACGCCGCCTTCGACTGACCGGAACTTGCCAGCACGCCCTGCGTTGTCACGCGACGAAGAGGAATGCCAGTGTCCGTTCCATTCGAACCCATAGTCCCGCCGCCAGTGCCCCCGCTCGATAATCCACCACCTGAGCCCGAGCCCATACCCGGCGAGGAACCGCTCCCCGATCTCGGACCGGACGAGGGCGCCGTCGGACGTCTACGACGCGATCATCGAGGAGATCGGCAATCTCCGAGCTGCTTATGAGCGCGATCCAGATCCTGCCGAAGATCATCCGGAAGCAGAGTCTGATGAGCCATCGAACGACTGGCCGGGAGCTTCGCGCTGATAGGCAGGAAATAAAAAAGGCCGGGGCGAAACCGCACCGACCTTTCCAACATCGCTCTTCACACCAGTGCCAGTACATCCGTGGTCAAAAGCAGATAAGCGACTTCGGCAGTCGCGAACGCTCTCTTGGAGCACTCACCAGCAACGCCGATGGGCTGAAGATAGTCGAGCACAGTGTCCGGCCTGCCATACGAAGCGGCCCGGAGATTATTGCTGTAGAACGGCTGACCCCCCGCAATCGGCATCCTTAGCGAAGCAACCCGTCGCGTCCGAACTCCTCCCAGCCCGCCAATTTCGCGCGAGGAGCCTCGTCGGGTTCGGCGACGGCATTCGCCTTGACGGTACAACGAACGCGTCAGCTTCACCTCATATGCCGCCCGCCGTCGGGTCTCGGCGGCCGCCGCCGCATCCTCCTCGCGCCATTCTTTCGACGACGCCCCGATCGAGCAGGTCTTCCACCACGCGCGGGTCGAAGACATGGAAGGTGATCTTTCGCGCGCGACCGCGCAGTTTCACCGTTCGCGTGCCAGCACTCGGCAGGCGGCCGTCCTTCAGCCAGCGATGACGCTCGCTCGTCTTGATCGAAAGGATATCCTGGATCTCGCGCGGGATTACCGGCGGGGTTTCGATGTCCTCCGGTGCCTTGACGACGACGGCCGACGCGGCATGGAATTCGGCCTTCGAACCGGCCGGCATCGACAGCGTGAGTTCTCCTCTATCGATATCGAGCGACTTCTTCGAAGCGACCGGGAGTCGTGCACGTAGTTCGAGCAGAATTCCCTTCGCGCGGATCGAAGATCCCAGGGTCGCTGCTGGTGGCAGCACCCACGTCTTGACCAGCTCGACATCGTTCTTTTCGTGTTTCGGCATGGCGCCTGGATGGGATCCCCTGCGTTCCACATCAATAATCACGATATTCGCAGGATCAGCCAGCCGCGACCGATCCCTTTTCGCTGCTCACCCGAGTTCCTGGGCAAGCCCGATGAGAAGACCTTCGGGTCCGCGGATGTAGCAGAGCTTGTAGGCGTCCTCGTACCGGACGACATCGCCGACAAGCTGAGCGCCGCGCGTGCGCAGCCTCTCAAGAGTCTCTTCAACGTCGTCGACTGTGAACATGGCTCGCAGATAACCAAGGGCGTTCACCGGGGCGTTCCCATGATACGCGACGACATCCGGCCTGAGGAAGCGCGAAAGCTCCAGCCGGCTGTGTCCGTCCGGCGTGCGCATCATGGCGATCTCGACGTGCTGATCGCCAAGACCAGTGACACGACCAGCCCATTCGCCCTCGATCGTCGCGCGGCCCTCGAGTTCGAGGCCTAACTCCTGAAAAAAGTCTATCGCCACTCCGAGGTCTTTGACGACGATCCCGATGTTGTCCATACGCTTAAGCGCCATGCTCTCCATCCTCCGGTTTTCGTTCTGATTTGCTTCTAGGACGTGGATGGGCCATCGGTCGCGACATCGCTATCGAAATCTTTAGGCAAAATTTGCGAGTGGTGTCACACCCGCTTCCAGTTCAAGATCCTTACGCAGAGCTGGCAGCAGAGCACCATGCAACGTCGCGAGCTCGCTCGATCGTGCCTATCATTCCATTCGCAAAAGCCCAGCGTGCCTTGCTGATTAAACTCCGTGCATGGATCGTTCAGGGGAGATCAGGACGCAATTGATCAGCCCGGTGGTTCCGGCTCGCCATTGCCGTTTCGAACCAAAGCGCCAAATCGGTCAAGTGGCGAGCTCCCTGCGGACTTTTCATCCGAAGCTCAGCCAAGAGGAACGCAGCATGGATGCAAACACCGGGCTCATCGGGGATAAGGTTGCCGCAGAACGTAGCCAGGAGGAGGCAGCCGTCGTTCCGCGCGCGATAGAGAACCACGGCGTCATCGGCGATTTGGCAACGATCGCGCTTGTCGCTACCGATGGCACGCTCGACTTTCTGTGTTGGCCCGATTTCGACAGTCCGACAATTTTTGCCGCGCTGCTCGACCCGGAACGTGGTGGCATGTTTCAGATCGCTCCGGAGCTTTCCGACGCTCGCGTGACGCAGCAGTATCTTCCGGATACGAACGTCCTCCTGACACGTTGGATGGGCGACAAGGCAAGCGGCGAACTTACTGATTTCATGTACGTGAAAAACAGCCGTAGCGACGGCTCGAGCATGGTCGTACGGCGCTTTCGTGCGACACGCGGGAGTTTGAAGGTGCGTATGTCGTGCACTCCTCGGTTCGAATATGCGACGAGACAGCTCTCCGCGGAGTTGGAAGAGGGCGCTGTAATCTGGCGGCAGGCGAACGGCGAGGTTCTGCGGCTTTTGGCTAATGTGCCACTCGCCGAGATCGATGGCACTGTTGTCGCAGAGATTACCCTCCAAGCTGGAGAAGGCATCGATTTCATTCTCGACGACGGTGACGCGGCAGAAGCGACTCCGGAGGAAATGGAAGATCAGACGGTCGCCTTCTGGCAGAACTGGGCGCGACAGTCGACCTATCGCGGACGCTGGCGCGAAATGGTCAATCGCTCTGCACTGGCATTGAAGCTCATGACCTCGCGCAAGCACGGGTCGATCGTCGCCGCCGCGACATTTGGCTTGCCGGAAACCCCCGGTGGCAGCCGTAACTGGGACTACCGCGCCACCTGGATACGCGACGCCTCCTTCACAGTGTATGCGTTGATGAGGCTTGGCTATCGCGACGAGGCGATGGCATTCAACGACTGGATCGGAGAGCGCGCGTCGGCATGTGACGCCGGCGGACGACTGAAGGTCATGTATGCGATCGACGGAGGCGAAGTAGCCGACGAGATTAGCCTCGAACATCTGCGCGGCTACGGCGGCGCGACGCCTGTCCGCGTGGGTAACAGGGCTGCTGAACAGTTCCAGCTCGACATCTACGGCGAGCTTCTCGACTCCATCTATCTGAGCAATAAATACGGCCACGCAATCTCGCACGATCACTGGGAAGGAGTGCGAAAGGTTGTGGAATTTGTCTGCGACCACTGGGAGGATCCTGACGCCGGGATTTGGGAGATGCGCCGCGAGCCGCAGGAGTTCCTCCATTCCAGGCTCATGTGCTGGGTGGCGGTCGATCGGGGAATACGTCTCGCGACCAAGCGATCCCTCGCGGCGCCTTTTTCCAAGTGGCACGACGTCAGGAACGACATTTACGAGGACATTTGGAAAAACTTCTGGAATGAGGAGAAGCGGCACTTTGTGCAGACAAAGGGAGGCGACACGCTCGACGCCTCGCTCCTGCTCATGCCGCTGGTGAGGTTTGTCAGTGCCACGGACCCGAGGTGGCTGTCGACGTTGACGGCGATCGGCGACCAACTAGCGGACGACGGTGTCGTGCACCGATATCGAAGTAACGACGGCCTTGACGGGGAGRAGGGCGCCTTCTCAGCCTGCTCATTCTGGTATGCAGAGTGTCTCGCACGAGCGGGGGACACCAAGAAGGCTCGCAGGGTCTTCGAGTCGGTTCTGAACTATGCCAACCATCTCGGACTATATGCCGAGGAGTTTGATACCAAGGCGCAGCTCGCTGGCAATTTCCCGCAAGCCTTTACGCATCTCGCTCTCATCAGCGCAGCGTTCTATCTGGATCGTGAGCTCGACGATCGCAATAGCCAGGAATGGCGGCCCTAGAGCCGAGAACACCGCTCCGTATCCGAGTGGGGGGCCGCCTTCCGATGGTACCAACTCAACAGGAGGAACTTCCCGATGAGAAACACCAGCCGAGGCCGCGCACAAGATCGAGCCCGTGTCGCAGGAGGATAGGATCCCGAGGTCCGGTACGAGGCGGACAAGAGCGGGGCTCGAAGTCGAAGGTCAAGGAGACCGTCAAAAAAGTCGGCAACAGCCGCAAGAAGGTCGAAGCTAGCTTGGAAAAGTAGAGACAGTTCACATTCCAGGAACTCGTTGCTGATGAAAGGCGGGACCGAAACTCCCGAAATCGATAATCCGCGACCGTCGAGCTAGGGAAGCCGTCTGCCGCGCTCGACCATTCGTCCAAACTTCAACAGCAGGCGCTCAAGGTCCGGCTCCTCTACACGGCGGGCGGCCTCAATCGGCGTCAGCCACACGGAATCTCGCTCTGCCATTTCTGGAAAGCGCTTTCGGCTACGGCGGACCTCCAGTAGGAAGACGGCAACGACTGGTCTTGCTCCACTTCCGTCCTGCATTAGCTTGTCATAGATGAACGTAAGCGGTGTTTTCTTCGCACGTTGACCAAGCGCGGTGGGCCGTTCCGAAAGCTACCGCTGCACCCATTGACGGCAACAAAGCGCCAATTGCAGACGCGGCAAAAGCCAGTAATCTCACGCAGGGAACGGATCAACGGAAGTTCGTTATGGATGAGGAAGTCTCAGACCGCGTAATTGAGCAACGGTGGCGGAATCGGATGATCGAGGCCATCGGTGTTCTCGCTCGGGGGAACGAAGGGCTCATTGAAGTCAATTACAATGAATTCTTCTTGACGTTCTATGACCTATGGGATGATGGGCGTTTGATTGTGTGGCCGAATAGCGCGTTCACGGAAGAGGAAGAAGATGCGATCAATGCACTAGGGCGGATGCTGGATGACATCATGGAGGAAACGCTGCACTTCCAAAGCGAGGCGGAATACATCGAGTCAGGATGCGCTGAGCGGATCAAACCAGTGGCGCAAGAAGCTCTGAAGTTGTTTTTGACGCGGGGCCGATTTAGCGAGGATTACGAAGAGCTAACTCCAGCTCTCGATCCATCCCAAGCATAAACCGGACATTGGTCGTCTGCGGAACGGCATAACATGCCATATTATGTTGGGCGCAACTTTAGCAGCGTAACCGAGAGGTTCAGTCATGATCCAAGTCTACCGCGATAAAGCTTATAATTCTTGTTTTTGTGCAGCCGTGAGGCAATAATAGCTACCTTCGGCAGCGTCGATCAATTTGAAACCTTCTTTGGCGGAGGAGCGAAATTCGGCCTACCTTCCAATCCTGGGTATCTGGCGGTGTGGGGTAGCCGTAATTCATCGCGGCTTCGTCGCCTTCTTCGGGAGACGCTGGGACCTATCGAAATCGTTGACTCAGAACCACCTGCGAGAATGACTACCTCTGGCGTAAACGGTCACAGGCTATCACGCCCAGAGCGTGAATCTATGATCCAAAGGCTCCGGAAATGATGTCCGGTTTGGGCCGACAGCAGTAAGCGCTGCTTCCTTCGCACCTTGACCACTCGGCGCTGTTCCGTTTCCAAGAACCGCCGCCGGGATGGAGATGCCAATACGCGGGATGCGGACGTTGACAGCGTCACAGGCTCCACTCAGATTTCACTGTAATGGTCGAAACTTTTGCAGGTGAGTGGCGAGGAATGGTCGATAATTCGGAACTTTGGAGAGGAATCGATCCAAGGGAACGCGCCCTTTTGATGCACCTTGTGCGAGGCGAATTTCAGGATTTTGCCGACCTCCTTGACGATCTTCTTCTTTACCACGTCTTTTGAAATGCCTCCCTTCTTCGTAAG
>NZ_JBFTQY010000123.1:0-10389 GCF_056399245.1 Rhizobium sp. 01N447_2 | reverse complement strand
GCAAAGCCCTATACGGCAAACCACGCCTGGGCTGCCGTCGATCAGCGTCAGATGGATCGGGCAGCCATGGAGCAGACGGGTGATTTCGGCCCGGCCGTGCGTGCAGTGAAAGCCGACATCGTCATCGACATGATCTGCTTCTCGCTGGAAAGTGCCGAGCATCTGGTGACGGCGCTGTCGGGGCATGTCGGTCACTTTCTGCATACCGGCACGATCTGGACGCATGGCCATTCGACGGTCGTACCGACGCTGGAGGAGACGCCGAAATTTCCCTTCGGCGACTATGGGACGCAGAAGGCGGCAATCGAAACCTATCTGCTGCAGCAGGCAAGGCTTCGCGGATTTCCGGCAACCATCATCCATCCCGGACACATTGTCGGTCCCGGCTGGACGCCGCTCAATCCGGCCGGCAATTTCAACCTGCAGGTCTTTTCAACCCTTGCCCGCGGAGAGACCCTGGCGCTGCCCCATTTCGGCCTGGAGACCGTTCATCACGTCCATGCCGATGACGTGGCGGCGATGTTCATGGATGCGATCGCCAACTGGAATGCGTCGACCGGCGAAAGTTTCCACGCGGTTTCGGAGCAGGCATTGACCCTTCGCGGGTATGCCGAATCCATGTCTCGCTGGTTCGGGCACGAGCCGAAGCTCAGCTTCGCCCCATTCGACGCTTGGGCCGAAAGTCAGACGGCTGAGGATGCGAAGGCGACCTGGGAACATATTGCTCGCAGCCCGAATTGTTCGATCGCAAAAGCCGGACGCCTGCTCGGTTACACTCCGAGATACACGTCCCTGCAGGCGGTGCAGGAATCCGTGGGGTGGCTGGTCGGGCAGGGGCGGATCGAGACCTGATCCGCCAGCGCCGCGCGTAGCGGTCGGCTGCTCTTGTTTTACGCAATTCCGGACGGAAAACCGCTTCGCACTTTTCCTGAAATTGCTCTAACGGATCAGGATCGCCCTGAAATCGTTGACATTGGTTCCGGTCGGGCCGGTTTCGAAGAGATCGCTGGTGGCCGCAAAGCCCGAATAGCTGTCATTGCCGTCGAGCAGCCGGCGCGGATCGAGCCCGGCGGCGCGCAGGCGCCTCACCGTGCCGCCATCGGCAAAGGCACCGGCATTATCCTCCGAGCCGTCGATCCCGTCCGTGTCGGCAGCGAGGACATGAATGCCCTCCTGTCCGTCGATCGCAAGCGCCATGGCGAGCGCGAATTCGCCGTTGCGTCCGCCCTTGCCACCCCTGGTTCTCAGCGTCACCGTCGTCTCGCCGCCGGAAAGGATGACGACCGGCTTCGGAAACGGCCTGTTCCGGCCCGACACTTCGCGGGCGATGGCCGCATGCACCAGCGCCACGTCGCGCGATTCTCCCTCGATCGCATCGGAAAGGATCGCCGGCTCGATCCCCTGCGACTTCGCCAGGGCGGCAGCCGCCTCCAGCGAAACGCCGGCGGAGGCGATGATGTGATGCGCGTGCCGCAAAAACACCGGATCGTCCGGCCGCGGTGCATCGGCTTTCGGCGAGTTCAGATGGTCGAGTGCGGCCTGCGGCAGCTGCAATCCGTATTGTCTGATGATCTCGAGCGCATCCTGCCGTGTCGAACCATCAGGTACCGTCGGCCCGGAGGCGACATGGGCCGGGTTGTCGCCGGGAATGTCGGAGACGATCAGGCTGACGACCCTTGCTTTGGTCGCTGCCGCAAGTCTGCCGCCCTTGATGGTGGAGAGATGCTTGCGCACGACATTCATCGCCGAAATCGGCGCGCCCGAGGCAAGCAGCATTTCGTTGAGCGCAATCTCGTCTTCAAGGGTCAGCCCGTCCGGCGGGGCGGGCAGCAGCGCCGAGCCGCCGCCGCAGATCAGCGCGATCACCAGATCGTCTTCCGTCAACCCGTTCACCGTCTCCGTCAGCCGCTTTGCGGCGGCAAGGCCAGCCGCATCCGGCACCGGATGGGCGGCCTCGAGGATCTCGATGCCGCGTGTCTCGCAGCCATAGCCGTAGCGGGTGACCACCACACCTTCGAGCGGTCCGTCCCAGACGCTTTCGAGCGCCCGCGCCATCTGCGCCGCGCCCTTGCCGGCGCCGATCACCACGGTCCTTCCCTTCGGCCTTTCAGGCAGATGCGCCTTGATGCCGGTCAGCGGATCGGCGGCGCGAACCGCCGCGTCGAAAAGGCCTTTCAGGAAATCGCGGGGAGCGGTTATCGTCATCGGTGGTCTCTGCTGCCTCGGTATTGATGGTGATGTGGGGCGCTTGCTGCACCATAGCCTACTGCATAATGCAGCAATTCAAAGTGTTACAGCGTCCTTTGCGGCTCTCGAAAAGCGGCGCGGTACACCCGCCTCAGTCGGCGAGGGCCGCCAGGATGCGAACCCAGGATCGTATGCCTTTATGGAAGCTGGAGAGATCGTATTTTTCGTTCGGGCTGTGGACGCGGTTGTCGAAGCGGGCGAAGCCGACCAGGAGGGCATCGCATCCGAGCCGGCGTTTGAAGTCGCCGACGATGGGGATCGAGCCTCCCGTGCCGGCAAGGGCAGCTTCGCATTGCCATTCTGTCGAAAGCGCCTGAAGCGTCCTGGTGAGAAACGGACTATCGATCGGCATGACGGTTGCCGGCGAAAGCCCGTAATCCCTGAAGCTGACCGAACAATCCTGAGGGATACGTGCGCGCACGTGCCGCTGGAAGGCATCGCGGATCGCCTGGGGATCCTGTCCTTCCACCAGGCGAAACGAAATCTTGGCGCTTGCCTTCGCCGGAATGACCGTCTTGAAGCCTTCGCCTGTATAACCACCATTCATGCCGTTGATCTCGCAGCTCGGCCGCGCCCAGATCTGTTCGAGGACGGAACGGCCTGCCTCGCCGGCCGGATCTCTGAGGCCAATATCGCCGAGAAAGGCCTCCTCGTCGAAGGGCAGTCTTTTCCACAGCGCCTTGATGGCATCGGGGAGCTCTTTCACGCCATCATAGAAACCCTCGACCGCGACGCCGCCGTCGGCTCGCCGCAGGCTCGAAACGACGTCCGACAACACCTGCAGCGGATTGCGCGCGGCATTGCCGAACATGCCGGAATGCAGGTCTTGATCGGCGCAGGTAACCTCGATTTCCGTGCTGAAGATCCCGCGCAGCATCGTCGTCACGGCAGGCGTTTCGCGATCCCACATATCCGTGTCGCAGACAAAAACCGCATCGGCCTTCAATTCGTCTGCCGTGGCATCCAGAAAGGGTGCGAGGCTCGGACTGCCGGCCTCTTCCTCGCCTTCGAACAGCACGCTCACCTGCACCGGCAGCTTCCCGGTGACGCTCTTCCAGGCGCGGCAGGCTTCGACGAAGGTCATCAACTGTCCCTTGTCGTCGGACGCGCCGCGCGCCACGATCGCCGTATCGCCATTCGGCAAGGCTTCCATGCGCGGCTCGAACGGATCGCTCGTCCACAGCGCCAGCGGATCGACCGGCTGGACATCGTAATGACCGTAAAACAGCAGATGCGGTCCGGATGCCGCCTTTTCATGGGCGACGACCATTGGATGGCCGGTCGTTGTGCGTACCGATGCTTCGAAGCCGATGGCAGCCAGATCCCGGCTCAGCCATTCGGCGGCAGTGCGGCAGTGATCACGATAGGCCGGGTCGGTCGAGACGCTCGGAATGCGGATCAGCTCGAAAAGCCGCGCCAGGCTGCCATCGAGGCTTTTGTCCACATGGGCAAGAACGGCATCGATATCTTGGTCCATGGCACTAGTCATCGTCTCTCCTCAGCGTTTCAATCTTCCGGATCGAGAATGCAGCATTGCTCTGCTACAGGCGTCAATACGGCGGACGCCCCTGTTTCCAGCGGATCGGACAGCGCCCCATTGGCGGTGATCTCGCCTGCCGCGGTCGTGCATTTGTACTGATAGGCCCGGCCGAGATAGGTGCGCGTGCCGAGCACGGCCGCGATGCCATCACCATCACGGCTGACGGCAAGACCGTCTGCGCGGCAGGCCAGCACGAAGTCGTCCTTGATCGGCCCGAATGTTTCCTGCGACAGCTGCATCCGTGCTCCGCCCGTCGTTTCGGCGGTCACAAGCGCGCCGTTGCGCGCGGTCACCTTCATGCCGATCAGGTTCTCGAAGCCGACAAAACGGGCGACGAAGGCGTTGGCCGGCTGGCGATACAGCACCTCAGGCGCGTCGAGCTGCATGATACGCCCCGCATTCATGATTGCCACCCTGTCGGAGATCGAGAACGCCTCCTCCTGGTCGTGGGTGACGTAAAGCGAGGTCGTGCCGTTGGCGCGTTGGAGCTGCCTGATCTCGACGCGCATGTCGATCCTGAGCTTTGCATCCAGGTTGGAAAGCGGCTCGTCGAACATCAGAAGCGGCGGCTCGATGACCAGGGCCCGGGCGAGAGCCACACGCTGTTTCTGGCCGCCTGACAGAGCCGACGGCAGGCGGTCGGCGAAAGCGGCAAGACCGACACGCTCCAGCATGGCCATCGTTTTTTTCGTCCGTTCCGGCAGGGGAATACGACGCTGCCTCAGGCCGAAGGCGACATTGTCCTGCACGCTCAGGTGAGGAAAAAGCGCGTAGTTCTGAAAGACCAGGCCGATGTCGCGCGCATGTGCGGGAAGGCCGGTCAGGTCGCGCTCACCGAGCTTGATGCTACCGCTGCTCGGCTGCAGAAAACCGGCCACGAGGCGCAATGTCGTCGTCTTGCCGCAGCCGCTGGAGCCGAGCAAGGAGACCAGTTCTCCGGCCATGATTGAGATCGACAGGTCCTTGAGCACCTGCGTGCTGCCGTAATGGGCGGAGATGGAATCGATGGTGAGGGATACGGTCAAGAGCGTTCTACTTTGTCAGGAAGGTGAGGCCGAGCGTGGCCTCGACGACGGCCATGACGCCGACTGTCACGAACATCAGCAGTACCGATACCGACGCGATTGTCGGATCGAAGAACTGTTCCATATGCGCGAGGATCTGGATCGGCAGCGTCGAGATGCCCGGCCCGGTCAGGAAGACCGAAACCGACACGTCGTTGATCGAGGTGATGAAGGCGAGGATAAAGGCGGCAATGACCCCGGCGCGGATGTTCGGCAGGACCACGGTCAGGAAGGTTTTCAGCGGCGGGCAACCCAGGCTGATCGCCGCCTCCTCGACGGAAAAATCGAAGGCCGCCAGGCTGGCGCCGACGACACGCACCGAATAGGGCAGGATCAGCAGGGCGTGGCCGACCAGCAGGCTGATGAAGATCGGCAGCCCGAGGCCGATCGTCACCGATTTCATCAGCGAGAATCCGAAGACGATTTCCGGCACCAGGATCGGCAGCACGAAGATGGTGGAAAGCCAGCGCGGCAATTCCACCCGATAGCGGTTGATCGCATAGGCCGCCGGGACGCCGATCAGCAGGGACAGCGCCGTGCCGAGAAAGGCGACCTGCAGGCTGGTGATCGCGGTCGTGCGGAAGGCCTCGATTTCGAAGATATTGACGAACCACCGCAATGTCAGGCCCTGCGGCGGGAAGGTCAGATAGGTCGTGTCGCTGACGGCCGCACCGATGATGATGACGAGCGGTGCGAGCAGGAAGAAGAAAACGCAGGCCGCAAAGGCGGCGAGGATCGGATGAATGCGCCTGTCCATCACACAGCCATCGGATTGAGCCGGCGTGCAATGCGGCTCATGATGAGGACGACGCCGAGCGTCAGCACCACCATGATGGCGGCAATCGTCGATGCACCCACCCAATCGAAGGTCACCATGGCGCGTTGGTAGAGGAAGGTCCCCATCATCATCTGCTTTTCTCCGCCGAGCAGTTGCGGTGTCGCATAGGAGGTGAAGCTGCCGGTGAAGACCAGCACCGCGCCGACGATGAGGCCGGGTGTCGCGAGCGGCAGGATCACCTGAAAGAATGTCATCAGCGGTCTCGCGCCGAGCGAGGCGGAGGCGTCGATCAGATCGCGCGGGATGCCTTCAAGCACCCCGACGAGCGTCAGGATCATCAGGGGAACGAAGAGATAGACCATGGCGACGATCACCGAGCCTTCGGTATAGAGCATCGAAAGCGGCTCCCCGATAATGCCGGTCGAGATCAGCATGGCGTTCAGGATGCCGTTCTTCCCGAGAATGATCAGCCATGCGAAGGATCGGACGACGACACCTGTCAGCAGTGGAAAAACCGCCGCGACGATCATGATACTCTTTGCGCGACCGGGCATCTGCGCGATCACATAGGCGGTGATGAAGCCCACAGTGAGCGAAATCGCCGTCGTGACCAGGGCGACCTCCAGCGTCCGATAAAGAACCGCCCGGCGAAAGCCGCTGCTGAAGAATGTCACATAGGGCGCAAATATGCCCTTCGGCTCTGCAAACGTCGCCGCGATGGTGATGGCGACGGGAACGATGAGAAGCACAACGACGGCAATCGTCGCCGGCATCGTCAATCCCCATCTGGCAAAATGCTTCATCTCAAAACTCGTGGCATGTCCGAATATTCAGAGCGCCGCACCTGGGTCCGGATGTGCGGCGCTTCAATGTCTGGTGGCGGCCGGGATATCGGGTCCACCTACTGACCGAAGACTTCGTTCCAGCGGTCGATCCAGTCGGCCTTGGCGGCGTTCATCTTGGCATAGTCGATGCGGGTGAGGCCTGCCACCATATCCGGGCCATAGGTCCAGATCTTCGCCTGGTCCGGCGTCAGGCTGACCTTTGTCGAGATCGGCGCATCGACGCCTTGTTCGGCTTCAGCCTGCTGGACGTCCTTGGACAGGATGAAGTTGATGAATTGATGGGCGAGTTCGACATTTTCCGAACCCTTCGGGATGTTCACGGTGTTCAGCGTGGCGATATCGCCGTCCGTAAGCTTGGCCCATGTCATCGTCGGAACCGCCGCCTGCATCGATGCCAGGGTAAAGTCCTGGGCCAGCGCAACGCGCACTTCGCCTGTTGATATCAGGTTCACCAGCTCCGAGCCGGTGTTGTAGTTCTTGACGACATTGGGCTTGAGTGCCTCGATTTCCGAGAAGGCCTTGTCGGTGTCTTCATAGGCATCTGCGCCACCATGCTTGCCGGCTTCCAGAACGACCAGCGGGCCGGCCGTAGTGGTGATTCCGGGCAAGGAGACGGAGCTTTTCAGATCGTCGCGCCACAGGTCACCCCAGGCGGTGATCGGCGGGTTGACCTTGGCGGAATCATAGACGATGCCGACGCGACCGATCGTATAGGCTGGGCCGTATTTGCCCTGAGGCGCCTTGCCCAGCTCGTAGCTATCGGCGAGGTTGGGGATCTTCGACGCATCGACCTCCTGGAACAGTCCCTGTTCGATGCCGAGCTGCGAGAAGCTGTCGGTGAGATAGATGACGTCGACGCCCTTGCCATCGCGCAATTTTAGCTTGTTGAGCCGGTCGGCATTGTTGCCGGTCTCGAACACGATCTCGCAGCCACAGATCTTCTTGAAGGGCGTGATGATGTTCGCATTCATCTTCTCGCCGTTATAGCCCCACCAGGAGATGGTCAGCGTCTTCGATTGCGCCTGTGCCGCAGCGGTGCCGCCGACGGCGGCAAGCAACGCGAGAGACAGGATTCGGGCAAAACGTCTGGCCTTCATGAGCAATGTCCTTCTGTGAAAAACGGCGTTGGCAATCGGGATGATACCCCCTGGATTTGAGGGATACTATTTTTTGATCGATCGGGTCGCAAGCTCAATAATTGAGCAAATACGCTCTTGTCCGAGGAATTTTCGAAGACCGGAGCATCGCTTTACACATCGGCGTGTGGTCTTTACGGTCCGGCGGTTCCAGCTTCTCACGGGCATTTCATTCATGGCCACTTCGCGTATTGCTCCTCTTCCCGATGATCTGCTGATCAACGCGTCCGACGAGGTTCTGACGCGCCAGGATCTGGTGCTGACGGCGCTCGGACGCCGGCCCGCCGACAGGTTGTTGCGAGTCGGCAGGTTACTCGATGTCCATTCGAGGACATGGCTCGACGATCAGGAGATCGTCATCAAGGGCCGCCGCATCGCCTATGTCGGCCCCGCCGGCAGTTACGCAGGCGAGGTGCGCGAGCGATTCTCCGAGCCGGCTCTTGCGGCCGTGCCGGGCTTCGGCGAGGCACACAAACATATCGAAAGCTCCCATCTGACGCCAGAATGGGAGGCGGCTTTGGTGATGCCGCATGGGGTGACCTGGACATGCGAGGCAAGCCACGAATTTTCCAACGTCAACGGCGCCCGCAATCTGGAATTCTGGCTGGAAGCGCGCCGGCGCGGATCGCCGATGAAAATCTTTCCCCTGCCTGGCTCTGCCGTCCCGCCGACCGCCTATGAATGGGGTGGCGGCTGGTTCGGCTATGACGAACAGAAGGCCTTCCTTTCCGAAAGCCTGATGGTCGCCGGGCTCGACGAGGTCATGGACTGGCCCTCCATATCCGATCCCGGCAATCCTTCCTACGATCGGCTGTGGGGCGTGATCGGCGCGACCTTCGAGCAGCGCGGCGTGGTCGAAGGCCATGGTGCCGGACTGCGCGACATGGCCTCGATCAATGCCTTTGCCGCAGCGGGTCTCGCCTCCGATCACGAAGGCTGGTTTCTCGATGAGATCTGGCAGAAGCTCCTCCACGGCCTTTTCATCGAGCTCAGGCCGCATTCCCTGCCGGAGGTCATCCGCGGCCTGATCGACAAGGGGCTGACGGACTGGTCGCAGATCGCCCTGGTGACCGACGACCGCAGCGCCTCGGACACGCTGAAAATCGGTGCGACCGACCACAATGTCCGCCTCGCCATTGAAAACGGCCTTGCGCCGGAGATCGCCATCCAGTGCGTCACCCTCAATCCGGCACGCCATATGCGGCTGACACCCTGGGTCGGATCGATCGCGCCGGGCCGTTTCGCCGATTTCGTTCTTCTCAGCGACGTCGCCAACCTGTCGATCGAAAAAGTGTGGGCCGACGGGAGTCCTGTGTCCGAGGGTGCGAAATTCATTGGCGTGCGCCCTGAAATCGACTGGCCGCAATGGGCGACGCGCACCGTGAAAATAGACCGGACGGTGACATCAGACGATTTCCGCATCGAGGCGCCATCGAACCGGGCCACGGTCAACGCTGCACTTTTGCGGCCGTTTCACTGGCACGACGATTTCATCACCATGGAATTGCCGGTGGAAGAGGGCGCCGTGCAGCGGGATCCCGCGCGTAATGTCACCAAATTCGCAATTGTCGACCGGTTTTCCGGGGAGGCGAAGATCTCCAGGATGTTCTGGCTGGGCACCGGACCGCGCACGCCGGAGACGGCGCTCGCCTCCACGCTCGGGCACGACAAGCACAATATCTGGACGGTCGGTTCATCCGACGAGGCGATGGCGATATCAGTCAATGCCCTGAACGAGCAGCAGGGAGGCTGGGTGCTGGTATCCGGCGGCAAGATTCTCGCCCGCGTCCGCTATGAGGTCGGCGGCCTGATGACGGCGCGTTCGGCCGAAGCGCTCGATGCGGAGATGCAGGCCCTTTATGCGGCCGGCGCCGGGATCGACTGGATGTACGAACCGACCTTTTCGCCACGATGGTGGCCGGGCTTTCCCGAACGCCTGTCGTTTGCGACGCTGACTTGCTCGCCCTGGCGCTGGGTCCTGGTTGCGCCGTCGGCGCTGGCGCCGGAGGGGTTCGTCAACGTGCTCACCGGCAAAACCCATCCGATCGTCTGGTGACATCGCGGCCCGCCAAAATTCCACCTGATTGATCTTCTTACTGCAGCAAATAGAAAGCATTAACCATAGTCCCGTAGACAACGAACAGGATCAAAGGAACCTGTGTTCGATGGCTACTGAAATGACCCGCCGGCCTGCCGGCGCCAATGAAGGCAAGATTATTGCTTTTCCCGCTGGAACCGGAACTGCCAATATTGAGCGCTGCGCGCGTGAACTCGGCCGGCGGCACGGCGCAGATGCGATAGAATTCTGGAAGGCCGAATGCCGCAGGCTTGCCGATCAGCTTCTGGCGGCAGGGATGCCGGAGAGCGATATCGGTCAGCGGGTGCTGCAGTTTCAGCAAGATGTCCAGAGCGAACTGGTCTTCAGCCACCAAAACGGACCACTGCCCAAGTCTCAAAACCGATAGCGGCGATCTCGCCGATAGCCGTGCTATGCATGCGATTAGCGCATCAGCCCAGCGGACCGGAGGGCGTCTTCAATGACCTTCTGAATGCCGCCACGGTCGCTGCCCGCACCGAATGGGTCTGCGACGTTTTCCGGTTGCGCAGAGGGTTTCGCGTTGCGCCGCTTTTCAAATGAGGGCACCAGACCCCAGGACCTGGCAATTTCGACGGTCGAGGAAATTCCGACGTCAAGCATGAAGGGGCCGCTTGTCCCGTAGCCGGTGCCGACATCGAGCGGCGTGCCGTGACCCATCCCGGCAATCGCATAGAGCTCGAT
>NZ_JBFTQY010000122.1:0-15987 GCF_056399245.1 Rhizobium sp. 01N447_2 | reverse complement strand
CACCTGGATGCCGTGGCCCGAATAATAGATCAGGCCGGCCTCGGCATTGCTGGTCGAACGCAGGAAGCGGCGCACCGTATCCTCGAGCCCGATGCGGTCGACATTGACACCGATCGTCACATCGAAACCGGCGGCGCGCAACGTGCTTGCGACCTGTTCGACGTCATTGGCAGGATTGGGAAGCGAGGGCAGCGTCTTATAGACCGAGTTGCCGATGACGAGGGCGACGCGGCGTCCGCTCTCTTCTGTGATGGCGGCAAATGCCGTGCCGATCGATAGCAGCATTGCCGCGACGATCAGCAGATAAGCGCACAGTCTCTTGAAGTGGTGAAACTTGGGCATGGCTCGATCGCAAACATTCTATTGTCTAAGTTCAATAAAATTTGCTGGCCTGCTGGTGCTCGGCCCCCTCCGCATTCACAGTCCAAAACTATTCCTCGGCGCTCTAAAAAGCAAGCTGCGCCGCCTCCAAGTCAATTGGAGCAGTCCCGTCAGATTGGAAGCCCATCGTCGACAAGAAAGACTGTCGAAATCAGGAATTTAACATGCGCCCGGCGAAGTTTCCTTAACCTCGAAACGTATAGTTGCTGATCGAGGCCGGTTTCATCTCGATGGAGAAGCCCGGCAGGGTCGGCGGCATGTAGGCGGCGTTCTCGATCAGGCAGGGGTCGAGGAAGTGTTCGTGCAGATGATCGACATATTCGATGACGCGGCCTTCCTTGGTCCCCGACACCGCGACGTAATCGATCATCGACAGATGCTGCACATATTCACAGAGGCCGACACCGCCGGCATGCGGCCAGACCGGCAGGCCGAACTTGGCGGCAATCAGCAGCACGGCCAGAACCTCGTTCAGCCCGCCCATCCGGCAGGAATCGATCTGCACGATGTCGATCGCGCCCTCGGCGATGAACTGCTTGAACATGATGCGGTTCTGGCACATCTCGCCGGTCGCAACCTTCACCGGAGCGATCGCCTGGCGGATCTTGCGGTGGCCGGCGACATCGTCGGGACTTGTCGGTTCCTCGATGAAGAAGGGCTTGGCGAAGGAGAGCGCCTTCACCCAGTCGATCGCCTGGCCGACGTCCCAGACCTGGTTGGCGTCGATCATCAGGTAACGATCGGGACCGATCACCTCGCKGGCAATCCTCAGACGGCGGATATCGTCTTCGAGATCACGGCCGACCTTCATCTTGATATGGTTGAAGCCGGCGTCGATTGCCTCCTGGCAAAGGCGGCGCAGCTTTTCGTCGCCGTAGCCGAGCCAGCCGGCCGAGGTCGTGTAGCAGGCGTAGCCCTCCTTTTCGAGGATGGCGATGCGTTCCGCCTTGCCCGCCTCGGCGCGCTTCAGGATCTCGACCGCTTCAGCGCGCGTCAGCACGTCGGTGAGATAGCGGTAATCGACGATATCGGCGATCTCTTCCGGCGACATCTCGGCGACGAGGCGCCAGACGGGCTTGCCGGCCTGTTTGGCGAGCAGATCCCAGACGGCATTGACGACCGCGCCGGTCGCCAGGTGAATGGCGCCCTTTTCCGGGCCGATCCAGCGCAGTTGGCTATCGCTCGTCAGATGCCGCCAGAACGTGCCGGGATGGGCGAGAACCTCGGCGAGGTCGGCGCCGACGATGAGGTGGCGCATCGCTTCGATCGCCATGCAGCAAATGTCGTTGCCGCGGCCGATGGTGAAGGTCAGGCCGTGGCCGGCAAGATCAGGCGCATCCGTATCGAGAATGACGTAGGCGGCCGAATAGTCTGGATCGGGATTCATCGCATCGGATCCATCCAGGCTTTGCGACGTGGGAAAGCGGAGATCGAAGACACGAAGGTCGGTGATGCGGGTCATGGTTGTTCCTCCCGATTATATGGGCCGATTATATAGAGCCGATTGCAGTGGCCGGGCCGGCCGGCAAGACTGCCGGGCCGGCCGCACCAGCTGAAATCAGATCGTCCAGCCGCCGTCGATGGCGATCGCCTGGCCCGACGTGTAGGTCGCTCCGGCGAGATAGACGGCGAGATCGGCGATCTCTTCCGGTGAGCCGAGCCGGCCCATCGGCTGGCGGGCGATGAAGGCGGCGCGCGCCGCATCGTAATCGCCCTGCGCGCGCATGCGGTCCTGCAGCGATGGGCTTTCCACCGTGCCGGGGCAGATGGCGTTGCAGCGGATACCTTGGCCGACATAATCGGCGGCGACGGCTTTGGTGAGCCCGATCACCGCTGCCTTTGTGACGCCGTAGGCGAAGCGGTTCGGCACGCCCTTGATGCTGGAGGCGACGGAGGCCATGTTGATGATCGCTCCGTCCTTGCGTTCGATCATGCCCGGCAGCACGGCCCGGATGGTGCGGATCATCGCCTTGACGTTGAGGTCGAAGGCGAATTCGAGATCGGAATCCTTCATCTCGAGGATCGAGCCGGCATGGACGAAGCCGGCGCAGTTGAACAGCACGTCGACGGCGCCAATCTCGGCGACGAGGGCCTTGACCGCATCCTCTTCGAGCACGTTCAGCTTATGGGTGGAAACGCCCGTTTCCGCGGCAAGCGTCGCCAACGCCTCGGTGTTGATATCCGTCGCGTGGACCTTGGCGCCGATCGCGGCAAAGGCTGCCGCCGTCGCCCGGCCGATGCCCTGACCGGCGGCGGTGATGAGAACGGTCTTGCCGGAAAGTCTGTTTGTCATGTCACGGGCCTTTTCTGGAATTGTCTACGCTGGACGATGGAGTGCGGTTGATGTCTTGGCGAAGCTCGGTCGTGATGGAGTGCGCCGGTCTTTTTCCGCAGGTGCGCGGCTCTCTGCGTTAAATGGAGGAGTTGGCGCTGTTGCACAGGCAGATCAGCGGGAGATTCAGCCGATTGGCTGCGATTTTGGCGATCTCCGCCGGCGGCAGGGTCGATGACCATTCCCATGCGCTGCACGGTCTTCCTCCCTGTCCCCGGCTTGCTTATGATCCTGCCGCTCGGGGCGCCTTCGGTACCTCAGTCGTTCGCTTTCGATCGACCTTTTTCAGTGATGATTTGTCTGTTTATAGACAAACAGACGATTGGCCAAGGGTCAAGTGCGAAGTTTTCCTTTTCCGGCTGCAGTTCTGCGTATATGCAGAATAATATTCACAGGAGGAAGGAATGGAGACCGACGAGTCCGACCGCTACCGCGCTCCTGCCCTCGACAAGGGCCTCGATATCCTGGAATTGCTCGCCGGCGTCGACAGTGGCCTCACCCAGGCCGAAATCGCCAAACGGCTCGACCGCAGCCCCAACGAATTCTACCGCATGCTCGACCGGCTGGTGCGCCGCGGTTACGTCACTCGGCTGGATGGCGACCGCTATTCGCTGACACTGAAGCTCTTCGGTCTTGCCCAACTGCACGCGCCGGTGCGCCGGCTCGCCTCCTATGCCACGCCGCTGATGCGCGATCTTGCCCAGCGCACGCGCCAGGCCAATCATCTTGCCGTCTTCGATCGTGGCGCGGCTGTCGTCATCGCCCAGCAGGAGGCGCCGGACTATTGGGGGTTCTCGATCCGCATCGGCGCCCATATCAGCCTCTTCGACACCGGCTCGGGACATGTGCTGCTTGCCTTCCGCAGCGAGGAGGAGCGGGAGATGATGATCTCGGAACATGTGCGTAGCCGCTCGGACATCGAACTCGGGGCCGAATTCTACGATCGTCTCCACCAGATCCGCGAGCGAGGCTACGAGATGATGGCGAGCGCCCAGACATCAGGCGTCTACAATCTTTCCGCGCCCGTTCTTGGACCGGACCGCCGCTGTATCGCCGCCCTCACCTGCCCCTTTATCGCGCTCGTCAACGCGCCGTCCGCTCCCGACATCACGCAGGCGGTCACACTGGTGCAGAAGACCGCCGCCCAGCTTTCGCTGCTTGCCGGCGCCGATGTCGTTAACCCCGCCTGAGGCCTAAGAATTTCTATTTGAACAATCCATTCACCAGGAATAGGTTTGCCGCAAAACCACTCTGGGAGGAGAAGAGCGTGTTCATCGACACCCATCTGCACATCATCGATCGATCGGCCCTGCCTTATCCCTGGCTCTCTGGCGTGCCCGCACTCGATCATGATTTCCTCTACGAGACCTATGCGGCTGAGGCCCGGCGCTGCGGCATCACCACGGCGCTGCATATGGAGGTCGACGTCGATCCCGCCGCCATGCAGGCCGAGACCAATCACGTCGCCGGCATCGCCAACAAGGAAGGCAGTCTGATTACCGGCGCCATCGTCTCCTGCCGGCCGGAAGAGGAAGGCTTTGCCGCCTATCTCGAGCGGCAAAAGGCCGATCCCTTCGTCAAGGGGTTCCGCCGCGTGCTGCATGTCGTGCCTGATGATGTCTCCGAAGGCGCCCTGTTTCGCGAAAACATCAGGCGCATCAGCGGCAGCGGCCTGACCTTCGACCTTTGCACATTGCCGCATCAGGCGGGCCGTGTGACCGCCCTTGTCGATCTTGCGCCCGACGTGCAGTTCGTGCTCGACCATTGCGGCGTGCCGGATATCCGCTCTGATGCTTTCCAGCCATGGAAGGCCGGCATATCAGAGATTGCCCGGCGGCCGAACGTCGTCTGCAAGGTCTCCGGCGTGGTCGCCTATGCCGAGGCGAAGACATGGACGGCGCAAACGCTGCGGCCCTATATCGAACATGTGATCGCCAGCTTCGGCTGGGACCGCGTCGTCTGGGGCAGCGATTGGCCGGTCTGCACGCTCGGTGGCGGCCTCTCTACCTGGGTCGCGGCGACCCATGCGATGCTTTCCGGCGTGAGCGAGGCAGAGCGCTCGAAGTTGCTTTTCGCCAACGCACAGCGCCTCTGGTCGCTCTGACGTCACAAAATAAAGCGACCGGTCTCCTGGTCGTGCCATTTCGGCATGTTTTTTGTACCATTCCGGGACAAAAAACGCCCGATTTTCGGCCTTAACGCTATCTACATGCAAGCAATTGCTAGCCTTATTTATCTCGGCTAAAAGTTGTTGACACGGATATGGCGAATACCCCCTTGTCCGCTGCCTTCAGAAGGGAAAATGAGATGAAAGAAGCAACAACCCCGCTCCGAGCGACGAATTCGTTATTTCGCGTGAAGGCGTGGCTCTCAATGCGGCGTTCTTTTCGATCAAGAACGAAGCGCTTCGCAAGAAGATCCTGAAGCTCGTCCAGGCGATTGCCCACACCGAACAGTTGGACTCTGAAGCGGCTGAATAGGGTCCTTCACGCGATCCCAACGGACCGCATGAGGCATTAGGCATGAGGATCAATAGCAATCGATCGGGCTCAATGGCGATCGATCAGGATTAGATTCTCGCTGGCATCCTTCATTGCGATCTTGGCTTTGCTGCCGAGCAGTTTCTCGAGATTGACGTCAAGCTCCCTGTCGGGATCTATGCCGTCCCAATCGATGACGACCTGCAGCAGCGCCATGTTCGTCAGGTGCATCAGGTTACGCAGCTGAAGCTTTTCAGCCTCATCCTTGGCTGCCGACAGCAGCCGGAAGATCCTTGCGTATTCGCTGCCGGTACCCTCGTTGTATTGATCAAACATCGTTCCCGCCTCTTTGGTCGTGGAACCCTACGATTCCAACTGTGCTGCATCTTTCCGCCGCGACCGTTATTCAAGCGTTACAGGAACCGAATTGCGCGTGACTTCGGCATGCAGAAGCTCCCAATGTGAGGTCGCGGCAAAGCGCCAGTCACGGTTGACGGGGAGGAATTTATCCCGGCGCAGCCAGTCCAGCACCAGTCGCGCGTCGTTGCGCTTGCGCTCGACGCGGCTGCCGCGGATGGCGGCGAGGATATGGTCGCGGCGCGGCTTGCGGAAATGGCACTCGTCGGCCACCTTCGCATAGGTGCGCTCGGAGAAATGCAGAAACCGGCCGGCCAGCAACAGCTTCTTGCGCTCGCCGGGCGAAATCTCGCCGCTGGCGTAAAGCGCATCGATCGTCGGCTCGAAATCGACCCACGGAACGGAAAGCGGCAGCCAGCCGAGTTCCTGCGGCGCATGCACCAACGCGACGGCCTCATCGTCGAGCAGCCGTCCGGACTCGTAATCTTCGAAGATCGAGCCGAGCCCGACCATACCGAAGGGGGCGCATTCTGCTGCCCGCAATGCCCCCATGCTGGCCCCGCCGGAAACGGCGACATCATGTTCGAGTGCGTACAATATTTCCTTGTGCCAGACCGAAGGCAGATCGCCGAAATAGCCGTCGACGAGGCCGATCGCGGTGGCGCCGTCCCGAACGGCCTTCAGGATGTCGCCGGCGGCGGCCGGCGGCCGGAAATCGATGCAAGGAGACATGGCTCTTGCCGCGGCAAGATCACTGCCAAGGCTCGGGCCGACGAACAGCACCTTCATGATTCAGCTCCTCTTATGGTGTTGACCGCGCGCATGCCGAGCTGAATGTATTGGCCTGAGATATCGACCTCCAGTCCCGGCACGATCACTCTGACGACGGAGATCGGCAGGGCTCGATGCGGAAACGGCACGACGACGATCTGCTCGATGCCGGTCGCCGTCAGCCGGTCGGCGATATGGCCGATGGATTCCTGGATCGTCGCCGGGCGGCGATGGCGGGCCTGGAACGAGCGCATCCGGCCATCGCCCTCGCAGAGTTCGACCACCTGCTGCATCGCCGCACTCCGGTCGAGCCGCTGATAGATGCGCGGCGAGAAATCGTCGCGGCTGCCGGCGATCGCGGTCAGCCGGCTCTGCGCCGCTTCGGTGATGGCACGCAGCGCGGCGCGCACGGGATCGGGGTGGCAGCCGCAGCCACCGCAGACATGCGACCAGCGCGCGTCGACACGGTCGGAAAGATTTCCTGGCATGATGACGGCCAGAAAGGCGGGAACGCCGATATCCGTCGTCATGTCGAGCAGCAGCAGTTTCATGCCGGCGCGTGTGATCCGGTCGGTCATGACGTCGATGACCGCATCGCCGAAAGAGGCGGGGTCGATCCGGCTCTCCCTCAGCCGCTCAGGCGATTTCAGCTGGGTCAAGGCCCAGGCGTCGCGCTCCACCAGCTCACAAAGCCCATGCAGGACCGCTTCGGACGGCGTGTTGCCGGAGGCGAGCCCATCGCTCGACTGCTCGAAGCCCGCCGGCCTCTCGCCGCGATGGTCGAGTCCGACGAGCCACCAGGGCACGAAGACGCTGCTGCCGGAAAGGATGTCGAGCCCCGTGCACCAGGCAATAGGACTGCTGCCGATCTCGTCGGGCGCGCAGCGTGCGACATTGTCGAGATCGATCATCGCCGCATGCTCCGCCCGCATGCTGTCGACCGTCGCCTGCGTCAGGTCGGCGGGGGCAATTTCAGCGATCCGCGTCTCGACCGCTTCCATCGCCGCCGAGGTCATGGCGGCATCATTGTCGATACCCTTGCCCTGAAACACCGAGAGCGTATGGCTGTTCGGCCTCGTTGCGAAGGCGACGGGGATGTTCAAGACGTCGAGTGCTGTCAGCAGACCGACGCGCGTGATGCCGAATTCGCGCAGATGCGGCCTGATGGCCGCGAGGGTCTGAGCCGGCGTGACCGCGCGGTCATGATAATCGCTGACACCGGCCGATGATCGTTTAAGGTCACCGGCAAGCGTTTCAAGGTCGGTGAAAGCGGACATAACGATCTGTTCCTTAGCGGAACCTCAGCGCATGCGTCAGGCTCTCGAGCGCATTGGCGGAAACGTTGAGTTCGTCCTGCTTCAGGGCTGCCCTGGCGGCGGCAGAAAAGCGCAGCGACTGTGTCTGAGCTGCGGTGGTTTCAGCATTCGTCTTCATGTTCCATCTCCGATTGGTTGGGCAGCGCCTTGCTGCCGTTAACCATCGGAAAGAAACATTGCCTCCGTCATTTAAGCGTTACAGGCTTCGTTAAAAGGCCGTGCAATCAGGGAAGACCAGCAAGTTGCAGGCCCTTTATCAGCGGTTCCGTATAGGCGGGATCGCGATCGGGGACGAAATGGCGGATCTCCTCGCTGCGGAAATCGGGGAAGTTTTCCAGCACCACCCTGGCGTAATTCCTGGCTTTGCCCGTATCGCCTGCCATGGCATGCGAGGCGGCGAGCAGACGGGCTGTTGCCTGCTTCGCCTTCACCGGCTCCAGCGCCTCGATCGCCATTTCATATTCTTCGCGCATGAAGTGGATGCCGCCGAGGTTCCAGTAATAATAGTCTGGCGGCAGCGGATTGAGTTTGAAGGCAGCACGGCTGAGCTCCAGTGCTCGATCGAAATCGCCATCATGGGATAGCGCGTCGGCGAAATCGGCGAGGATATCGGCATCGTTGGGATTGAGATCCTGGGCCTGCTGGAAATATTCCAGGCTTTCGTCGAAGCGGCGGCGATAAAGCGCCACGAAGCCGAGCTCGCGGTAAGCCCGGCCGCTGTTCGGGTCGGATTGCTGCGCCTGCCGGGCAGCACCGTTCGCCTCGTCGAGCAGTTCCTTGTCCCSCATGCCGCGGATCAGCCATTCCATGCCGAGCGCGCGCGACATGCCGGCATGGGCGGCGGAGAAATGTTCATAACGATTGAGCGAGGATTTGAACCATTTGCGCGCCTGGCGCAGATGCTGCAGATCGGTCTGGGCAATCAGCCGCTTGCCTTCCAGGTAGAGACGGTAGGCGGACGGCGGCGCCTCGCCGATCGGTATCGCCAGTTCGTGACGCTCGATCGTGTCGGCGAGCGACGAGACGATCCGCCGCGTCAGATGCGCGAAGGATTCGCTGATCTTCTGCATGACCAGCGGCAGTTCGATGGCCCAGATTACCTCAGATGTCGTTGTCCGCGTCAGCCGGCAGGTCGCAAAGACATCCTCGTCGCGGCCCTGGATGGTGACGTAGACCGCATAGTCGAAACTGAGGTCGAGCGGACCGGGCACGGCGCGCGACGGATCGATCGAACGGCTGAGGATCTCCAGGCTGGTATGCGCCGCGATCACCTTGAAGCCGCGCTGCTGGCTAAGGCCGATGGTGACGTCTTCGAGAAGGGCCCTGCCGACGCGCTCCATCAGCGGATCGGTGAAGATACTTTCTGGCGGCAGGATGATGATACGCGGCTGACCAAGCGGACCGACGGAAAGGTTAAGCGCCGACTGGGGATGTCCCGACGTCGCCTGTGCTGCCGGCACCAGGTTAAGTTCGCGGGCAAGAGCGGTGGTGCTTTCTTCCGGCTCGGTGTCGAAGTCGTCCTTCAACTGGCTCTTGCACTTCAGATAGGCTTGACGCGCCGCTGCCGGATCGTTCATCCTGACATAGGTGCGCATCAAGGCGCGATAGGCCGTCTCGCTGGCAGGATCGAGTTCCAGCAGGCGCCTGGCAAGCGTGACCTGCTCTTCATCCGATCTGTCTTCTGATATCTCGACCAGCCGGGTGAGATGGGTGGAGCGCAGTTCATCGACACGCTGGCGCTCATAGGTCAGCCAGTCCTCGGCGCCCTGCGTCGGCGATTTGACGCCTTCGAGCAATTCGCCGTTCAACAGGCCGCCGTCTTCGGGTGCGAGCGGTCCTTTCTGTTTCAGGATATGAACGTCGACCTCCCAGCCATCGGCAAGGCCGATATGGGTACGGGTCGCGGCAAGCAGCGGTGGAAGGCCGGCGGGAACGCTCTGCTCGATGCGCGCCAGCAGCTGGCGCAGGCTGCCGGCTCGTTTTTCCGGCAGCTCCGATTGCCAGAGCTGTCGCCTGACGGTTTCGCGGTCGAGTTCGAAATTGGGTTCGGCGGCGAGCATGGCGAGGAGAAAATAAGACTTCTCCGGCAAGGGGAGTTCCTTCCCCGCCGCCAGCAATCGCGGTCTTCCGAGCAGGCACAGCCTGTTCGTCAGCATCTTCCGGATGTCCATCGCATCTCGGTTCTCACCCCTGAAAGCCAAGGCGCACAAGCGCACCGGCCAATCAAAGACATGTTAGAGCCATAAGAGCCCGACGCATAGCGGTTTTGCTTTAAAAAGCAGAAATTTCGTCGAATATTTGCATATTCGCGTGTCACTCGCGCAGGGGATGCTTGATCAACACTGTCATCAGGATACGGTTTGCGTTCCCTGGCGGCAGGTTATTGAGCTATTGACGGTCCGTATCACGGGCTGTTCTCGACCGAATTGCAGCCACCGTGTAGTCCGAGCGCTTTGATGGCTCGATCGAACGCCGGGCGAAGCGGCGCCAATCGGCCGGATTGCCATGCTCGGTGACGATATGCTCAGCCTTTATCTCGCGGGAAAGTGGTACGAGCATCGTAAACTTAACGATCTCACAGCGAAGTCCACCCTTCGTTAAGTTGACGATGCCCATCAACGCGATCCTGTCGGCCAGTACATCAAGCTCTACTTCTTCCTGTTCAGGAAGATCCAGGCACGGAAAGCGGCCCCAGCACCGGGAGGTCTGGTATCGGCGGTCATATAGGGGACATCGGGACTGAACAGACAAGGGGGACCGGCGGGCTTTGCCAGTCCCTTTTTTTGCTCCCTAGAGAGCGGCTCACGCGGTCTGGAAATCTGTGAGCATGCTGTAGGAGGGCAATGTCCTGTTGGCGAAGATCCCCTTGCGGAGGAGGACGCGGTCGGAGTGCGGACGGGCGATAACCTGGTCGAGGCTCCAGGCTTCCAGGATCATCAGGTCTGCCGGACGATCGACGCCGATCGTACCGGCGTCGATGCCCATGATGCCAGCGGGAGCCGGGCCGGCAAGAGCGGGCGCATCCGCGTAAGGGTGGTCGAGATGCAGGATGCGCACCGCCTGCCGCCAGGTGTCCAGCATGTCGTGATCGCCATAGGCAAAGAACGGATCGCGGCAATTGTCGCCGCCCGCAGCGACCGGAATGCCAGCCGCCTGCAATTCCTGCACGGGCGTGACCCCGCGCCAGCGCGGCGTGCGGCCGTTTTCGCGATCCTGGAGATACATGTTGACGGTTGGCAGCGTGATGATCGAGAGGCCGGCATCGGCGATCAGCGCGATCGTGTCGCGCAATTCTTGCTCGCCCAGAAGCGCAAGCGAACAGCAGTGGCCGCACGTCACGCGCCCCTCGTAACCGTGGCGGATGGCGGCACGCGCCACATGCGGCAGGGCATCGGCCTGTGCCGCCTCGTCGACATGTAGATCGACATCCAGTTCCCGTTCCTTTGCCAGCGCAAACAACCGGTCGAGCAGCAGGTCGATGTCGTCGAGGCCTGACCCATGGGTGCCCCCGGAGGCGCGGGTGACGCCGCCGAGCAAGCCGCCGTGGACGGCAACGATATCGGCAAGGCGGGTGCCATAGTCGTCGCGATAGGCATCGAGCGGCACGAGGCCGGCAGCCTGCAAGGTGATGCAGCCTTTCCAACGTTCGCGCGTTTCGGCAAACGCGCTCCAGGTGATTTCCGCCTGCCCCTCGTGACTGTCGAGATGGGTGCGAATAGCGGCCACGCCATGGGCGTCAGCCGTTGCAAGAGCGAATTCCATCCGCCGCAGGAGGTCGTCGGCATTCCAGTGGGCAAGCCGGTCCGCCGTCGTCGCGGCGCGCGCGCCGGGATGCGTGCCGCCAGAATCGGGCGCACGTCCCATGGTGTGGCCCTTGTCGAGATGGGCGTGCGCGTCGATCAGAAGCGGCCAGACATGGCGGCCGTCGAGCGCGACTGCATCTTCGCCACCATCGGCAAGGGCCGGCGTTATCGCTGCGATCCTGCCGTTCTCGACCAGAATATCGACGAGGGCGGAACCGTCCCGGTCTACCTCTCCACCACAAGGCACGTCATCTGCAAGCAGCGCGACCGGGACGCGCGCCTTCGCAAGACGAATGCGCTCCTGTCTCGCCAGACGGGCGGCAAGGCTGGGAAACAGGGAAAGATCGTTCATGGTGGGTCTCTATCGGATGGCTTGCCGAGCGGTCAGCTCTCGTCGAACGAGGCGAGCAGACGCTCCTGCGCGAATTGCATGAAATGGCTGCCGGCGGGTGAAAGCGAGCCGCGGGCGCGGTGGAGGATATTGAGCCGTTGCAGCGAGCCGGTTCCCGTCAGCGGAATGAAGACCAGGTCGCCGGTCGCCATTTCGCGGTCGACATCGAGCCGGTTGAGGAAGGTTATGTGAGGCGTTGTCCGGGCAAGGCGCTTCATCAGTTCCATCGAATTGGTCTCGACGACGGGAACAAGGGTGGCACGCGCCGGGGCAGTCGCCTCGACGACCTCGCGCAGCGACAGCGATCGATCCGCCAGAACCAGCGGATAGAGCAGGCAATCGGACATGCGCACGGTCTTGCGGTTTGCGAGGGGATGGGCGGGCGCGACGACGGCTCCCAGCGCATGGCGGAATTCGGCGGCGCGTTGCAGCCGGGTATCGTCCGGCAGGTTGTAGGCAATGGCGAGATCGGCCTGGCCGAGCGCAACCATCTCCGCAACAGTCGTCCGGTCGCCGACCATGATCCGCAGGCTGACCTGCGGATGTTTTTCTCGGTAGGCGGCAACGATCTCGGCAACCCGGCCCGCAGCGAGCGTTGCCATGGTCGCCAGCACCACCTCGCCGCGATTGAGCCCCTTGAGGGACTGGATCTGCGCCCGCATCCGCTGATGCGCCTGCAGTGTCTCGCGAATGTGCTGGATGAGGATCTCGCCGGAACTCGTCAGTTTCAGGCCGCGCGGCAGGCGCTCGAAAATGGGTGCCTGCAGCTCTTCCTCAAGCTCCAGGATATAGCGGTTCACCGCAGAGGCGGCGACATGCAATGTCTTTGCCGCCTTGCGGATGGAGCCCTGTCGGGCCACCTCGTCGATATAACGCAGCGCGCGTCCATGAAGCATGATGGGTCCGTTGCCTGACGGGAGTCGGATTGACTGTTCCACGATGTCACCGCAACGGACCATCTTCAACGTTACTTCTTGGCGAAATTGGCGTTGATGCGCCGGGTCAGGTATTCGCCGGCGGTGATCGCCTCGTATTTGCCGAGCGGACCCTGCATGACGGCATCGCGGTTTGCCTGGCAGAAAAAGGGCAGTGACAGTCGGCGGCCCATGTACTCATTCTCGCGCGGCATGCGCACCCGGTGCAGCGTCGACTGCAGCTGGTCGTCCGACCAGCGCATCAGCATGTCGCCAATGTTGCAGGTGATGTAGCCCTTGCGCGGCGGAACATCCGTCCATTCCTTCAGGGCTGCATCCTTGCCCGGGCACACCTGGAGCCCGCCTTCGCCCTCCTTCTGGTGAAGGATGGTCAAGCAATCGAAGTCCGAATGCGCGCCGGCACGCCAGGACGAGAAGTCTTCCGGCTTGGCGCCTTCCATCGACATGTAATGGATGAGGCGCAGCGTCGATTGATACTGGTCCGAAGACGGGTCATGCGCCTTGGTGAAGAAATCCTCGGCAAAGCCCATCTTCAGCGCAAAGCAGGAGAGGATGCGCATGCCGAGTTCCCAGTTCTGTCGCTCGAAGCGGAGCATCTTTTCCCGGAAGCCCGGAAGATCGTCTTCGCTCGGCCACAGGTTGAGGCGGATCATGTCCGGCCGGGTGAGCTGGAAGCTCTCCTTGTTATCCGGCGTACCGGTGGAGGGGCGGACCTGCGCCTTGAATTCCCAGCCGGCATTGATGCCCTTCGGCATCGGGGTTTTCGCCTTAACCTCCGCCGGCAGTGCGAAAAATGTCCAGGCCGTTTCGAAGGCAGCGTCGATATCGTCCTGGGCGATGCCGTGATTGTAGACCTGGAAGAAACCGATATCGACCGAGGCCTGCCAGAGTGCATCAGCGATCTCGTGCTTGCGGTTGTCGAAGTCAGAAAGGTCGATGACGGGGATTTCCCGGTCAACGGTCGTGCCCATGCCGCCGATGGTCGCTTCCTTGGCGAGTTCCGCGAGGGTGTCTGTCTGGATATTCATATCATTCTCCTTACGTGAATGCCGGCGAACCGGCGGTTGAGGAGCAATGTCCGGGCAGGGCCCGACTGCTTCTACTCCGGATGGGTTCAGCCGTTTTTCGGCAGGCTCCAGGGAAAGAGGAGCTTCTGCGTCAGGACCACGGCCTGAAACAGCAAGAGCGACATGGCGGCGAGCACCAGCAAGCCGGCCCAGGCCTGTGGCAGCTTGAACAGGGAGGTCGACAGCTGGATGAAATAGCCGACGCCGGCTTCGGATGCGCAGAACTCCGCAACCACGGCGCCGATGACGGCAAGCGTGATCGAGATTTTCAGCGCCGAGAAGATGTAGGGCACCGCAAACGGCAGGCGTATCTGGGTGATCTCGCGGAAGCCCGAGGCGCGCAGGCTTCGCGACAGCTCGATCAGCTCCGGCGGGGTTGCCGCAAGGCCCGTTGCGGTGGAGACGACGAGCGGAAAGAAGGTGATGAGACAGGTGATAACGATGCGTGGCGCATCGCCGGCCCCGAGCACGACGATGATGATCGGCGCAATCGCCACCACCGGCGTCGACTGCACTACGACGAGCAGCGGATAGAGCGTTCGCGACAGGAATGGCGATCGCATCATGACCACCGCGAGTGGAATGGCGATAACGATGGACATCGCATAACCGATCAGCGCCACCCGCAACGTCGCGGCGATGTGACCCATCCAGCGCTCGAAGCCGATGGAGGAGAACGAGCCGAGGATCGCGCTTGGCGGCGGCAGCAGATAGGTCGGGATCGACAGGAGCCGCGCCGCCGCTTCCCATAGCAGCACCGTGCCGATCAGGGCCGCGGCGATCGTGATGCCCGGCAATGCCAGCAGCTGCTTGAGGAGCGCGACCGGCGTACGGCTCTGCATGGCCTCACGCCGCGTGACGGGTGAGGAGGAGATCGCGGAGGTAATCGGAGAGGTCATGGATCGCCTTGTCCTTTGCAGTTTCAGGGCCGCGTGGCCGGCCGACGGGAACGGTGACTTCGGTCAGGATCGAGCCCGGCCGTCCGGTCATCACCAAAACGCGGTCGGACAGAAGCGCCGCCTCGCTGACGGAGTGGGTGATGAAGACCACGGTCTTCGGACGTTCGGAGAAGATGTGCAGCAGATCGAAGCCCATCACCTCGCGCGTCAGGGCATCCAGCGCCGAGAAGGGTTCGTCCATCAGCAGGATATCCGGGTCCATCAGCAGCGCGCGGGCGATGCCGACACGCTGCTGCATGCCGCCGGACAGTTCGTCCGGCAGGCGTTTCTCGAAGCCGGCAAGCCCGACCATGCTCAGCAATTCACCCGCCCGCCCGCGCTCCTCTGCCGTTACCCGGCCGGTCTTGTGGCGGGCGGGAAACACGACATTGTCTTCGACAGTCGCCCAGGGAAGCAGCGTCGGCTTCTGGAAGACGATTCCGATGTCGTCACGCGGGGCCGTCACCGGCAGACCGAAGACGTCTACCGAGCCGGACGTCGGCTTCAACAGGCCGGCGATCATGCGCAGTAGGGTCGATTTCCCGCAGCCCGAAGGGCCGAGGATCGAGACAAACTCATGCCGGGCCACATCGAAACTGACGTCGCGCAGGGCTTCCGTGCGCCCGGATCGGGTTTCGAAAACCTGTCCAAGCCTGTCGAAGCGGATAGCGGGCATCGCCATGGCGGTTACTCCGCTACGGCGAAGGTGCGGTTGACCGTGGTTTCGGGATCGAGCTTGGCCGGATCGATGTCCTGCGCTTCAGAGACACGGCGCCAGGTTTCGGCGAGGCGGGCGGTTTCGAAGGCACCGAGGCCGTCCTTCTCCGTCACCTCGTTGAAGATCAACGGCAGCGTGTCCTTGAGGGAACCCTGGACATCTTCCGAGCCGAGTTCCGGTACGATGGCGGTGACAGCAGCGGCAGCCTTCTCCGGATTCGCCTTGGCGAACTCGACGGATTTCTTGTAGGCGGCGATAAAGCGGGCGGCGACCTGCGGACGCTTGGCGAGGAAATCGTCGCTGGCGATGAGAGATGCGGAATAAAGCTCGAGCCCGGCTGCCGACCATGGCAGGGCAACGATCTCCTTGCCAGCTTCCTTGCCCTGGTTGCTATAGCGCGTCAGGTCGGTCATCCAGGCGATGATGCCATCGGCGTTGCCGGTCATCAGCATCGGGCCGAGTGCGCCGGGATCGGCCTTGATAAGCTTGATATCCGCC
>NZ_JBFTQY010000121.1:0-11054 GCF_056399245.1 Rhizobium sp. 01N447_2 | reverse complement strand
GGCTTCGACCTTTCGGTTTTGCTCATCTCAGACAATTTTCTATCCTCCTCGGCCCGAATTGCTCGCCATCAAATGGCCGGAGCCTCGCCCGCATAGGCGCGGGCGATGAGCGCGCGGATGCCGTCGCGCTCCAATGGTTGGGGGTTCCAGTACGGGTTGGCCAGTGCGCGCTCGGTCGCCACATCGACACCGTGTTCCGGCATGCCAATCTCTCTCAGAGACCTCGGCGCGCCGATCCGTCCCGCGAGTTCGAAAAGTGCCGCAGCGGGGTCCTGGTGGCCAAGCACGTCCCGGAGTTTTTCGATCACCTCGGGAATGGCGGGCGCGTTGTAGGCGAGCGCGTGCGGCAGGACCACGGTGTGGGTCTCCGCATGTGGCAAATCGAACGAGCCGCCCAGCGTGTGGCAGAGCTTGTGATGGAGGGCCATGCCGACCGAACCCAAACAGATGCCGCAGAGCCACGCGCCATAGAGCGCGTCGGCCCGCGCGTCGCGATCGGCTGGATCGTCGTGGATGAGCGGCAGCGACCGTACCAAGGCCCGGATCGCCTCCAGCGCCATCAGCGACACGACCGGATTCCGCTCCTTCGCGTAGAGAGCCTCGACCGCATGGGCGATGGCGTTCATGCCACTGGTGCCCGACATGCCGACGGGAAGGGTGAGCGTGAGGTCCACATCGTAGATGACKACCTCCGGAAGAATCTTCGGGCTGCTCTGCGTGACCTTCTGCCCGTCCTTGGTCTCGCCAAGGATCGGGGTCATTTCCGATCCGGCATAAGAAGTCGGGGCGACGATCTGAGGCAGATCGGTCCGCAGCGCGATCGCCTTGGCCAACCCTGTGGTCGATCCGCCACCGACTGCGATCAGGCCGTCGACGTTCTTGTCGGCCACGACCCTCATCGCGTCCTCGGTTACGTCCACGGGCGTGTGCATAGTCGCTTGGGAATAGACACCGACCGAACGCACGCCCAGAAGCGCGGAAAGATTCTCCGCATCCTCGGCCTGCGGCGGCGTCGCCAGTACCAAGACCCGCTTCAGCCCGAGACGATCGACTTCCGCGGGAAGCTGGGCCAACGTTCCTGACCCGAAAATCACTCTGGCCGACTGGCCGGTATAGACGAAAGACTGCATGTCGGCTCCTCGATTCCGGCCCCGATCGGACCGGACCTCCTGCGTTCCTAGCGATTGTCGACGCGCTTCAAGAACGGGTTGATGTCCACTTGCCGCCAGACATTGGCGTGGGCGAACGGGTCGTCGTTGTTGAACGCGATCACGTCGTCGATCTTGTCGGCCTCGAAGACGAAGAGCGAGCCGATCATGGTCTCGCCGTCATCGGCGACAAGCGGTCCCGAGATTATGGTCTTCACCGCGCCCGCGGAGAGATACGCCTTGTGGGCGTCGTAGTTCGCCAGGCGGCGTGGCAGGCCATCCGCATGGTCAAGGCAATGAACCGCAAAGAGCATGGGCTTTTCCTTTCATCGTCATCGCTCTCCCTCAAAGGTCAGCTCGGAGGGAGTGGTAGCGGCTCGGACGCCGCCACCGAGTCTGCGTCGATCACTTTCCGTTGGCCGGGTAGCAATCCTTCACGTTGTCCTTCGTAATGATCTCATGCGGAAGGAAGCGGGTCTTCTCCACCGTCTTGCCGTCGAGGACGTCAACGACGGCCTGGGCGGCGTAGGCTGATGAACACGATCGTCGAGCCTTGGTCCCGCAGCCATCTGACGGCCGTGAACACGCGGCGTATCTCGCTGTCGGACAACGTCGCGGTCGGTTCATCGAGGATGAGGATGCCGGCTCCGCGTGACACCCCCGTGCGATCTCGATCAGCTGTTGCTCAGCGAGACCAAGCTCGCGAGCTGGCTGATCGAGATCGACGTGGGAGAGCCCGATGTCGTCAAGCTGACCACGAATGGCAGCGCGGTAACGGCCCCGGAAAAGGAACTCGCCGATAGATTGGTCACCGAGGAGAACGTTGTCGAGCACCGAGAGGTCCGGAATGATCGATAGCTCTTGATGGACGATCGAGATCAGCCGAGGGTCGGTTCGGCGGCCGCCGTTGAGTGGGACGCCGTCGACTGTGATTTCTCCCTCCGTCGGGGCGACAAGAGCACCGAGGATCTTGACCAAGGTCGATTTGCCGGCTCCGTTTTCCCCGCACAGCCCGTGGATCTCGCCCGGCATCAGGTCGAAGTCGACACCCTTCAGAGCGACGACGCCGCCGTAKGTCTTGCGGAGGCCTCGGACGTTCAGGACCGGCGAAGACATGAGGTCTTGGGACTGCGTGATCGTCGTGGTCATAGGTTCCTCGGCCTTCACGCCTCAGTCGGCGCTTGCATGCGCGCTGGCGCTCTTAAACGGGGAATAGTCGACTTGGTGTCGGGCGATCCGGACGTCCTTCAGGGAATCCCTGACCCGCAGGTGCGCGGGATGAGTGGCGTAGCCCTCAAGGGACGCTTCGTCCTTGAACTCGGAATAGAGCACGACATCGCAGGCGTAATCGACGCGAGAGAAGTCTATGCCGACCTCAAGGAACAACAGTCCGGGGATTTCCCCGCGGAGGCTCTCGAACTTTGCCTTGAGGTCGAAGGCGGCGGCCTGCTTTTCCTCGGCGCTTTCCCCACGGACGTCCCACATGACGATATGCTTGATCATCGATCTACTTCTTTGATTTCTGAGTTTCGGACTGCCGGAGGACCGGCTCGGTTGAGGTCTTGGGAAATCGCGTCTCCCGACTGCAGGGGCTCGACGCCTGCTTAGGCAGGCTCAACAAGGCCGACCCGGCCAAACAAATTGAAGCTCATGAAATCCTCCCAACGGCTGTTTCCTCCGCCGTGGGTCGAAACTTAACTTCTTGAACTTCGGGAAAAAGAGCTCACAAAGGGAAACACTTTCGCGCTCTGCGCAAGAAACAGCTCGGCTGTAGGTGCTACGCTACGCAGCGCCGTTAAACCGACGCCGCTTACGTTCTGAGAGTGCAGGTGGGACGATCGGGCTATTTCTACGTCTAGGGAAATCAGGGCTGGAACCAGCGAAAGCCTGGCCCTACCCACGACCTGCACACCGGCGGCCAACTGTTCAAATTTGCGGCAACCCACGTTGACGACGGGCCGCATTACGTCTTCAACAACAGTTGGATGCTGCGCGCTCCGGTGCCCGCGTGGCAGTCGATCTCGATCGCAAGCTGCTGCAGGCAGCAGGCGCTCTCTAGCGCACATTGCAGGATTGGACATAGCGCGCCGGCTGGCATCGGCCCGGCCGGCGCCAACAACGGGGTTTGCTGGTCGCGGTCAGGCGCCGACATCCGCGGAGATCGTCACCTCCTTGAAGGCGTCGAGCTCAGCCAACCGCTCGACCAGCGCTTTGCGGATCGAGGCATAGCTGCCGGCGCCAAGCGCCAGCCGCTTCGGAGCCGAGTGTTGTTCGGCAGCCTCGATCATCGCCTGGGCCATCTTGACAGGGTCACCCTTGGCTTCGAACCTGCCGTCGGCGATGGCGCGGCGGATTTCGCCGGCCGGCGTCGCGTCATAGACTTCCATCGGCTGCGGCGCGACCAGGCCGCGCCCGAAATCGGTCCGCGCCGGACCTGGCTCGGCGATGATGAATTCGATGCCGAAGGGGGCGACCTCCTGCGAAACGGCTTCGATGAAGCCTTCGATGCCCCATTTGGTCGCATGGTAGAGGCTGAAATTCGGATAGGCGATCTGCCCGCCTTCCGAAGACACCTGCAGGATGCGGCCGCCGCCCTGTGCGCGCATATGCGGCAGCGCTGCCCGGATCACCTGGATCGAGCCGATCAGATTGGTGTCGATCTGATGGTGGATCTGTTCGTCGCTGACTTCCTCCGCAGCACCGAACAGGCCGTAGCCGGCATTGCTGACGACGACGTCGATCCGGCCCATCGCTCCAAAGGCGGCGTCAACGACCGGGCGTACTGCCCCGTCATCGCTGACGTCGAGCGTCGCGATCCAGAGGTTCTCGCCGTAATGTGATTTCAGATCGTCGAGCGCTTCCGGCCTACGCACCGTCGCCGCTACGCGATCGCCGCGCGCCAGCAGTTTTTCGGTCATGGTGCGCCCGAAACCGGAGGAGGCGCCTGTTATCATCCATGTCTTTGCCATTGTCTTACCTTTCATGCCGCCGGATTACGGCTGCTCTTGAAGGTAAAGATAGATGAGCCTATTCCTGCTTCCATCCGTTGAATGCTGCATGAGTTAGTGAATTTTAGCCATGAATTACCGGCCGACCCTTGCCGATCTGAGAGCCTTGTCTGCCATCGTCACCCATCGCAGCTTCCGCAAAGCCGCCGACGAGTTGGGTCTGTCACCTTCGACGCTCAGCCATCTGATGCGTTCGCTCGAAGCAAATATGGGCGTTCGGCTTCTCAACCGGACGACCCGCAGCGTCGCGGCGACGGAAGCCGGCGAGCGCCTCGTCACCCGTCTGACACCACTGTTCAGGGATTTCGATCTGGCGCTCGAGGAGGTCAASGAATTCCGCGGCCACCCCAGCGGGACGCTGAAGATCAATACCAGCGAGATCGCCGCGCAGGTGCTGCTCGATGCCGCCGTCCCGACCTTTCTCACGCGCTATCCCGACATGTCGCTTGACCTCGTCACCGACAATCGGCTCGTCGATGTCATTGCCGACGGTTTTGATGCCGGCATAAGGCTTCGCGAGGCGGTGCCGCTCGACATGATCGCGGTGGAATTCGGCGGCGATACCCGCTTTGTTGCCGTCGCTTCGCCGGCCTATCTCGCAGCGCATCCGGCGCCGCAGACACCGGACGCATTAAAGTCCCACGCCTGCATCCGTTTCCGGCTGCCAAGCGGCAAGCTCTTCCGCTGGGAGTTCGAAAAACACGGTCACGAGCTTGTCGTCGACGTTCCGGGCGTGCTGACACTCGACCATGTCGAGCTGATKGCGCAGGCGGCGGCAAAGGGGCTCGGCATCGCCTATGTCTCGGATCGCACCGCCCGGCCTTTTCTCGAAAGCGGCGCGCTCGTCACCGTGCTTGACGACTGGTGTCCCGCCATTCCGGGCCTCTGTCTCTATTATCCCGGCCACCGTCACGTGCCGCAAGGTTTGCGGGCCTTCATCACGGTGCTGACCKAGGTCGAGCGGCACAGACAATAGATCGCCCTCGCCCACCCCCTTCAGAATCCCCCGATCCGGGACCCGATCCAGCGAACGAAGAGCGAGGCAGACGGGCTGAGCCGTTCGAAACTGCGCGCAACGAGCCAGTAGGCGCCATGAGGAATGGCAATATCGAAGAGGCAAAGCAGCCGGCCTGCCTTGATCTCCTCCTCGGCGAAGATCTCGTCCATCAGCGCTACGCCCTGCCCGCGCAGGACCGCCTGCATCACCAGGCCGCCATCGGCATAGATCGGTCCCCGCGCTGTCTCCGGCATGGCGACATCAGCCGTCTCGAACCATCTCGACCACACGTCCCGGTTTTCCTCATGCAGCAGCGTGTGGCGCAGAATGTCCTCCGGCCGCATGATCGCCGGTCCCATCTTGAGCAAGGCAGGCGCTGCGACCGCTATCATCCTGACATCGGCGAGATTCTCGCTCTCGGTCCTCGGCCAGGCGGTGGCGACCGCGCTGTGGCGGATGGCGATTTCGGCCTGACCACTGCGGAACTCGRCGAGGCGTGGATCGGAGTCGATCGTCACCTCGATCTCGGGATGCCGCTCGCGAAACTCCGGCAGGCGGGGAACGAGCCAGCATGCCGCGAAGGAAGGTTCCGCGCTGATCGTGACCGCGGCATCCGTCGACCGGCCGCGGATCTCCTCCAGGCATTCATCGATCCGGTCGAAGGATAACGTCAGGATCGCCAGCAGCTTGTTGCCCGAGGCGGTCAGGTCGACGCCGCGATGGCGGCGCTCGAAGAGCGCTTCGCCCAGCGACGCCTCCAGCTCGCGGATCTGCCGGCTGACCGCTGCCTGCGAGATGAACAGCTCCTGCGCCGCCAGCGTGAAGCTTTCGAGGCGGCCGGCGACCTCGAAACTCCGCAAAGCCGTCAGTGGCAGGCGCCCGCGTTTCATCCATAACCTCAAGTCATTCGAGGCCGACGATAAACTCGTTTGAAGGCGCCAGGCAAGAGGCGGCATATGATCGCGAAGGAGAGATATCAATGCGCAAGCGGATTTTCGAGATCATATTGAACGTCATCCGGCTGGTGACGTTTCAGCCATGCTTGAGTGAAAGCGCCGGGCGAAGTGACAACGGCGACGGCACCCGCTGTCGCCATGACATCAGCCAGGCACCGGTTCCAGATCGACAAGCGCCTTGATCGGCAGGTGGTCGGAGGCGATGCGCGCCAGTGGCGTGTCATGCGCTTCCACCTCCGAAATGATCCCCTTGCGGTTGGCGATGATCCGGTCGAGGGCCAGAAGCGGCAGGCCGGCGGGGAAACTCGGGACAGCGGGCGGCAGCGGTCCGAAGGCGGATTGGAACGTGTTGAGCGAAGACCGGTCGCCGAGCCGCCATTCGTTGAGGTCGCCAAGCAGGATGGTCGGCATCTCGTGCCTGTCGTTGATCAGTTCGACGAGCGTGCGCGCCTGCTGGGCTCTGCTATGGCGCAGCAATCCGAAATGCGCGGCGATGATGCGCAGCACCCCGCCCTGCTCGAGCTCGATTTCGGCAACCAGCGCCCCGCGCGGCTCCAGCCCCGGCAGCTTGACCTGATGCACGTCATGCACCAGCCCCTTCTTGAAGAGCACGACATTGCCGTGCCAGCCATGCGCCTTCGCCATGCCGGCAATCGGCACCGGGATCAGTCCCGTCTCCCGCTCCAGCCGCCCGAGATCGAGAATGCCGGTGCGTTCGCCGAAGCGCGTGTCGGCCTCCTGCAGCGCAATCACGTCGGCGCCGATTTCATGGATCACCCGGCTGGTGCGTTCCGGATCGAAGCGGCGGTCGGTGCCGATGCACTTGTGCACGTTGTAGGAGGCGATCAGCGTTCCCGCACTGCGCGGCCTTGCCTCTGTATAGGCTGCATCGAGCCGTTTTTTCCTGCTCCGGATCGAGGCAAGAATGCTGGCGGGAAGGCTGTCTTTTCTGGCGTGCATCGGCAGGCGCACTTGTTCCGTTGATCGAAGAGGCTTGTCTCAGCAGTATAGGCAGGCAAGCCGGACTTGCCACGTCCGATCACAAAAAATCCTTCAGAGATAAGGCGACCCAAGCCATAGCACCTTTTCGATCAACCGCACTGCGAAGGGTCGCGCCTGCAGCCCCTCAAGCGTCACCGGCACTGCCGTTTTCAGGGTTTCCTCGATGTGCTCGTCGATCTCGGCGGCAAAGCCCTCGTTCAGCACTTCAAGGTCGACCTCGAAATTCAGCCGCAGCGAACGCGGGTCGAGATTGGAAGAGCCGACATAGGCCCAGGTGCCGTCGATCGTCAGCAGCTTCGAATGGCTGAAACTGCCGGTGGAGCGCCAGATGCGGCAATAATTCTTGAGGATCTGATCGAATTGCGCCGTCATCGCCCGGTCGACCAGCACGAGGTTGTTGACCGCAGGCACGACGATATCGACTTCGACGCCGCGCCGCGCTGCCGTCACCAGGGCGCTGATGAGTTCGCGGTCCGGCAGGAAATAGGGCGACATGATGCGGATCGATTGGCGCGCCACGGAAAAGGCACCCGTCAGCATCTTGTGGTTGGTCTCGACGCTGCGGTCCGGGCCGGAGGCGACGACACGCATCAATATGGGATCACCGGGGCTGCGCTCTGGCGGTTCGATGCGCCAGGGCTCGTCGTTCAACAACTCCTGCGTCGAGAAGCGCCAGTCTTCGGCGGCGAGGTCGAAGAGGTCGGCAACGACAGGGCCGGTGACGCTGAAATGCGTGTCATGGGCAAAGCTCTCGCCTGTCGCCTCCTCGCTGAAGCCCGCCCTGATGTTCATCCCGCCGGTCAGCGCAATTTTCCCGTCGACAATCAGGATCTTGCGGTGGGTGCGCAGATTGGCATAGGGCAGCCGCAAGCCCATGATGACATTGCCGTTGAAGACGGCGACCGTGACGCCGTTCTCCCTGAAATGGCCGAGAATGCTCGGCACCGAATAACGTGCCCCGACCGCGTCGATCAGCACCCGGACCTCCACACCACGCCTGACCGCCGCAATCAGCGCATCGGCAATGCGAAGGCCAACCGCATCGCGGTCGAAAATATAGGTTTCAAGCAGGATGCTGCGCGTCGCCGCGTCGATGATTGATTTCATCGCCGCATAGGCCTCGTCGCCGGTCTCCAGCATGTCGATTGTATTGCCTGTCGTCAGCGGATTGCGCGTCACCCGGTCGCCCAGCGTCTGCAGCGCCGCAAAGCGGCGGCCGAACTGGCTGATCACCGTCTCGGCCTCGGCATCGAATGTCTCCAGTTCGTCGAATTCTGCCGCCAGCAGCAGCGCGTCGCGGCGGACACTCAGCGATTTGCGGCGGATGCGGTTGATGCCGGCAATCGCATAGAGCAGCGCGCCAATAATCGGAGAGAGCATGATGACGCCGACCCAGCCGGTCGCGGCACGCACCTCTTCCTTGGTCATGGCGGCATGGATCGCCGCCGCGGCCCCCATGGCGATCGAAACGACAAAGAGGATATGCGGCCAGTAGGTCGACAGAAGATAGAACATCGCTGGCGAATATAGCCCCGAAACGGCGGCGTTCAATCGCGCCACCGCTCTCCCATGACGCGAAATTTTCACCTTGACCATTTTGCCGGCCCGGGGACCGATCGCGAAAGGTTCCGGAATGGGCCCGCAGATTTCGAAAGCGCGCTGCCCATTCCCGAACGGGAACAATGCCGGCATGGATCGATTGACCCCAAGAAGACTGAGGATCGCCCATCATGAACATAGCTGCAAATGTCGGCCCTGCCCTGGCGCTCGAAGTCGCGGATGCCGACAGCATTGCCGAACTCCGGCATCAGGCCGAAGGCTGTACCCGTTGTGACCTCTACAGGAATGCCACGCAAATCGTCTTCGGCGAAGGTTCTGTCAAAGCCGAGATCGTCCTCATCGGCGAGCAGCCGGGCGACCAGGAGGATCTGACCGGCAGGCCCTTTGTCGGCCCCGCCGGTCGTCTGCTCGATCGCTGCCTTGAGGAGGCTGGCCTCGACCGTCAGCGCTGTTACGTCACCAACGCGGTCAAGCACTTCAAGTTCACGCCGCGCGGCAAACGGCGGCTGCATTCAAAACCGAATGCCGGCGAGATCAGACGTTGCGCCTGGTGGCTCGGCGCAGAGCTCAACATCCTGCAGCCGAAACTCGTCGTGACGCTCGGCGCAAGCGCGCTTTATGCGCTGCTCGGGCCGAAGGCGAAACTGACGCCAGAGCGCGGCCATATTCTGCATCCGGCAAACCGTCCGCCTATCCTGGTCACCATCCACCCCTCCTATCTCTTGCGCATCCGAGACAAAGAAGAGCAGCAACGGCAGCGCCGGGAGTTCGTATCAGATCTGCACAAGGCGGCGGCATTTCGGCCTTCATGAGTGCCGATTCTCAACCCTAATATGCTGCGATGCGAAATATTTCCGGTTGCGACGCGATTTCGCTTGAAAGAGCCCCACTCCTCTGGAACCATCAAAGCAGTATCGCGTTCGAACGACGGCATCATGTGACTGGAGATCAGCGATGGCAGAAACTCGGGAAGAGTGGATCAAAAAACGTGCATACGCCCTCTGGGAAGAAGAGGGTTATCCGACGGGGCGAGATTCCATCCATTGGGAACAGGCACGGCACGAGCGCGAAACGCTCGAGGGCTCTGCTGCGTCTTCCGACGGCAAGGAAGTCAAGCCCAAGGCGAAACGCAGCGTCACGGGCAGCAAGACGAACGGCGTCGTGACACCGGCACCGAAGCGCACCGCGAGCCGTAAGACGGCGTCCTGAATACCGGAATACCGAGCACGTCGATTAAAAAGGGCGTCGTCGCGACGCCCTTCGCTCTTCTTTGTCATATGCCTGAATTAGTTATGCTTTATGGAATTTCAGARGTGGGGCTTCCATGCGGGGGTGAACAGAGGCCGGATGACGCTGCAAGCTTTGAGGCTTCCAAAAAAAATCGTACCTTCGCCCGATAACCGGGAACAAGAAGATACGATGACGGTTTATGGCGGAACAGGGGAAGTTGCCATGAACGCCGGTCATACCGAAATTCTCTTTTTAGCCAGCAACCGCGCTTCGATCGCGATCGTGTGAGGGATGGAGATGTCGCTCCTCATCATCGCCRCGCTACTGTACCTCGGTCTTGCGCTCGGGTTCATCCTTGTCGTCGATAACCTCGTCGGACTGGTATTCCGCGATCCGCGCGCGCCGGTGCTGTTGGTCTCCGTCTACATCGGCCGCGCCTTCGCCGCATCGCAAAAACTCTATCGAAAATAACCTCCCTGGTGGTCCTCGCAAACTGTTAAAAGTGTTCAACACCCGGCAGTTAAGGATATTTCGACCGCGCCCTTTCCCTCCCATCGGAAGCCTCTATGTTGAGGTTTGGAAGGTTCGAACCCCGAGGCGACCGATGACACTGGTGCGGCGGACGACTAGGAAGCGATTTTGAATGGGAAGCGTCGGGGACGGCTGGCCGAGAGGTGGCGGCGAAATCGGCGAATTGTTACGGCATCCGGCTTTCCACGCCGTCGGCCTCGGTCCGGTCGAAAGCTGGCCTGCCTCTCTCAAGCATATCGCCGAAATGGTATTGAATTCCCGCCAGCCCAAATTCGTCGCCTGGGGTCCGGATCTCGCCTTTCTCTACAATGACGCCTATGTGCCTGTTTTCCCGGAGCGGCATCCGGATGCGCTCGGAAGACCCTTCCGCGAGGTCTGGGGGGATATCTGGGAACAGTTCTCGCCGATCATCGCCACCACGCTCCAAGGCAGTTCGCAGCTCTTCAAAGAGCTGCTCATCCCGATGCGCCGCGACGGCCGCACCGAGGACACCTGGTTCACCTTCTCCTACACCCCGCTGCGCGACGATGACGGCATGGTCGCCGGCATCCTCTGTGCGACCCTTGATGTCACCGACCAGGTGACGGCCAAGCGCGGCGAAGAGACGGCGCTGGAAGAGCTG
>NZ_JBFTQY010000120.1:0-11683 GCF_056399245.1 Rhizobium sp. 01N447_2 | reverse complement strand
TCGCGCACTTCGCCGAAAGACTGAAGAAGGCCGGGAAACCCAACAAGGTCGTCCTCGTCGCCGTCATGCGAAAGCTCATCGTGCTCGCAAATACCCTCATCACTAAAAACCGTATCTGGACACCAAATCCACCTTGACACCAAACACAGATGCTCATCCGCCTGCCAGCACCTTCTCCCCGTTGGGGAGAAGGGATTTGTGGCAGCGCCTCACTTCCTCTTAAAGCGTCGGTTGTGGAACCGAAGCCAATCCGCTTGCTCCCTCTTCTCCCCTGCGGGGAGAAGGTGGCCCGAAGGGTTGGTTGAGGGGGTGAGCGGCAAAGCTGCGAATGGCCTGAGCGCAAGCGAAGGGCAATGTAGAGGCGCGCGGGCGAGCAATCCGCTCACCCGCAGCCCGGCACGTCTTCCAACCGGTGCCAGACCGGGATGCCGCGTTCCCGGGCGATGCGGACGTCGTTGTCCGCTCCCTTGGAATCGCCCGGCAGGCGCAGCACGCCCTCGCAGAGCTGCAGCAGCCGGCCGGCGACCGGGTGGAAGATCTCTTCGTAGAGCGCGTCGCCGACCGACCGGCCGCCGGCGGCGTGCCAGATCGGCAGGGCCACCCATTCGCCGATCATCGGCACATGGCCGGCTTCAAACAGCGCGTGCGAAGGCGCTTCCAGCCGCTTCAGATTGGCGGCCATCTTTTCCGGGTCGTCGCCCGTTCCGGACCGATAGGGCCCGGCAATCAAAATCAACATGATCCACTCCTTCGCTCCGCTTATGCGTGAGCACTCCCGGCCTCATGCACGGGATTTCGTGAAAATGCACGATATTTCTTGAATGTCGAGTCACTTCGTGCAATATCGGGCTATTCTATTTAATTTCGTGCAGAGAGACGATGCTGACAACCCAACGCAAGACCCTCATTCTCGACATCCTGCGCCGCGACGGCCAGGTGATCGCCAAGCGCGTCGCCGAGGATTTCGCGCTTTCGGAGGACACGATCCGGCGTGACCTCAGGGAAATGGCGGCGGAGGGGCTGTTGAAACGGGTGCATGGCGGGGCGATGCCGCTGGCCCCGGATCTGCCGGATTTTACCGCCCGGCGCAGCGTGTCGTCGCAGATCAAGACACGGCTGGGAGCGGCGGCGGCGGCGATGGTGAAGCCCGGTCAGATGATCTTCCTTGACGGCGGCACGACGACGGCTGAGATCGCCAGGCAACTGCCGCGCGACATGCCGCTGACGGTTGCGACCCACAGCCCGACGATCGCCGCCGAGCTGGAACACCACCCGACGGCCGAGGTGATCCTCACCGGCGGACGGCTCTACAAACATTCGATGGTGGCGACGGGAGCAGCGGCGGCGGCGGCAATCTCGCAGCTCCGCCCCGATCTCTTCTTCCTCGGGGTGACGGCCGCCCATCCGGTGCACGGGCTTTCCACCGGCGATTTCGAGGAAGCGGCGATCAAGCGGCACATCGCCCGCTGCGCGGCTGAAACGCATGTGCTGCTGACCGAGGAGAAGTTCGACCTCGTCTCGCCCTGCCCGGTGCTTGGCATTTCCGAGGTGGCGGGGCTGATCGTGCCGGCAGAGATGACGGCCGAACAGCTGAAACCCTATCGCGATCTCAACGGCGCAATCGCCGCAGCATGATGGCGCTACGGGAGGGCTGCGGCGCGGCAGCATGCGGCAAGAGGCTTGCGGCAAGGGCCGCGATGAAGGCCGCCAGCACGACATAGGCCGGCGCCGTGCTGCCGGTTCCAAAGGTCAGCACCGTCTGCAGATATGGCTGCGCCAGCGCGATGACGACGGAAAGTGCCGGCATGTCGAGCAGGGTCCCGGCGATCCGCGACAGTTCTGGCATGAAGGCCACGCCGGCAAGCGCGCCGTAGACCGCCGTCAGGCGGAGCGTGAGGCGCAACGGCACCGAGGCTGCAAGCGGCAGTATGTCGCCATCCTCCAAGGCAAAGAGGAGATAGGCTACGAAAGCCGCCAGAAACAGGATGGCGACCGGCAGCACCGCCAGCGTGGCGGGTTGCGTCAGAGCCGCCGCATCGGCTGCAACGAAGAGGAGGATCGGCGTGGAAGCGACAAACCAGATGGCGACGATCGGCCCCCAGAACCAGATGAGCGAGAGCGTGTGAAGACGCAGCAGCGTCGCCATGAAGAGTATGCCGATCGCGGTCCAGATGCAGGCGGGTTTGAGCACGCCCGATATCAGCCGGAGGGCCGGCTCGCAGGCGCCGGCCATGTCGCCGCAACCGGACAGTTGGATCGTGAGCCAGGTGATATAGTCGAGGCTCAACGTGGCGAACAAGAAGATGCCGATACCCATCAGCATCCACCAAAGATAGCGGCCTGCAAACATGCCCTGCCCCCATGGCTTCCAGGACTGTGTTCACGTCGCCGCGAAAGGGTGCATCCGCGATCGCAGGACGTACCCTTTTTATATTAGGTAATTCTTATTTTTCTAATAACTTATATATGCAAGCTCGCACTCACCCGGCCAAGGCGGAGGTGACCCTGACATCGCCGACATGGATGCCGTTCCAATTGCGCATCGGCGTTGCGGCATAGGCCATCAGGCCCGCATGCACCTCGCTCTCCGTCTCGAAGAAACGGGCGAGCGTCGCCGCCACCATGGCTTCGGCGGCGCGGGTCATGCCATCCTCGCATTTGAGCGCAATGGCGATGCCCTTTTCCGGGATCGCGGCACAGAAGACGCCTTCGGCGCCTGTCTTGCAGAAGATGCGGCCTGGGGCGATCCGCATCAGCGCCGTGCAGGCGCGGCCGGAGCCGGCGACATAGAAGGGCTCGGCCATGCAGGCCTCGATCAGGCGGCGGGATGCCTTGGCGCGCAGGGGTTCGAGGCCGGTGCCGGTCGCCATTTTGGCAAAACCATGGGCAAGGCTGCGCAGCGGCACGGCATAGGTCGGGATCGAGCAGCCGTCGGTGCCGCAGCTATCGGCGCCAATCACAGTGCCGCTCAGGCTTTCCATTGCCGCGCGGATCTCGACCTGCAGCGGGTGGAGATAACCGACATAGCCCTTTGGATCGAGGTCCTGATGGCAACAGGCGCAGATGAAACCGGCATGTTTTCCCGAGCAATTGTTGTGCAGCGCCGTCGGCGCATCGAGCATGCGGGCCTGCTGGATCAGTATCTTCTGGTTCATGGACCAATGGGCGCCGCATTCCAGCGTTTCGATATTGCGGCCGGCGCGCGACAGCATGGACGCGGCAAGCGCCACATGCTCGTCCTCGCCATTGTGCGAGGCGCAGGCCAGCGCCAATTCCTTGTCACCGAAGCCATAGGCATCGGCAGCACCACTCTCGACCAGCGGCAGCGCCTGCATCGCCTTGCAGGACGAGCGCGGGAAGACCGCGGCCTCGATGTCGCCCAGCGAGAAGACGAGCTTGCCATCGCCATCGACCACAGCCACCGCGCCGCGATGGCGACTTTCGACGAGCAGGCCGCGGGTGACTTCAACGGTGACGGGATTGGTCATGAGCTTTTATCCGGATGCTGGCGGGATAGCGCAGTCCATAACGCGTCACGCGGCGAAAGCCAACGGGGTTTAGACTGCCCCTCACCCTAACCCTCTCCCCGTAAACGGGGCGAGGGGACGTGCCCTGCGAGAGGTTGGTAGGGAACGGAGACGTTGCGGCATATCCCCTTCGGCCCGTTTACGGGGTCCGAAGGACGGGTCGAGACCCGTGGCTCGACCCCGGTTGGTGGCGGCAGCCGGATGAGGGGCTTTTGTGGTCTCGGCCCTACGTCAAACGCTGCCCTCGGGGCCGCCTGCGCTTTTCTATTCTCTTTCGACAACGATTTTCCGCAGGACACCGCCACTGTCAGGAACCTGGACTTCGATGGCTTTGCTCTTATTTCCGGGTTTCGCCTTGCCGCAAATTGCAATCGCAGCCCTCATGAGGCCTCTGTCAGTCATGCGTTCTCTGTCAGTCGGTATAACTGGCTTAAAAGTATCTGTGGCTTCTCTCGCCGATTCCCATGTCATCTGGAAACCACATCCCCTCATCACAAGATCCCGAAAGAAGTGTTGAACGAGCGGCCGACCGTCAGGGGCAACGCTACTGCAACCTGCAACGGCGAAAGAAAGCGCAACAGCGCCAACAAAGCGAAATTTCATTGTCCCCATCCAATTGATCAACCCCGGCGAGCACTAAGGGCAGAAGATTGATAGAGTCAATCGGCCATGAGCACGGCGAATTTACCAGTTGGAGGCTCAGCCTCGCCGCGGGCTCGGAGCGCGATCACATCGTCCAAATATTCATCACATAAATTGACCGAGGCGATCGAAAACTATCGTTTCTCTGATAGGTCCGATGCGGCTAAGAGTGGTGCATCAGGAACCGCTCCCCATGCCATCCACCTTTTCCTTGATCCTTCGCGACAACAGGATCCGTATTCCGACCGTGACACTCGTCGCGCTGGCCTTCACCTATGCTTCGACCGCGCCCTACCAGTCGATCATCGGGATCAACGAACTCGGCTTGAGCAATGGCGCCTATTCGGCGCTGGTGTTCTTCTCGGCAATCGTCAACGTCACAACCAGCCTGACGCTCGGCATCTGGTCGGACAGGCTGAAAGAGCGCCGGCCGCTGGTGCTGGGGCTTTGCGTCGCCGGCATGCTCGGCTTCGGGTCGATCGCGATCTTTCATAGCCCCGTGGTCTTCATCTTCTCCACGCTGTTGCTGGTGCCGATGAGCAATTCCACCTATTCACTGCTGTTCGCCAGCCTGCGCGCCAGGACCAACCAGATGGACCGCGGCCAGGGGGCGGCGATCACCGCAACGGTGCGGGCACTCTTTTCCGGCTCATGGGCGCTGGCGCCGGGGTTGATCGGCCTCTATCTCGTCAGTTCGCCGTCGATGACGCCGGCCTACGGGATCGCGGCATTGGCAAGCTGCACCTGCTTCTGCCTGTATTTCTTCTTCGCACCCCGAAATGGCGCCGCCGGCCCTGCCCCCGATCACGCCGGCTTCTTTGCTTCGCTGAAACGGATCTTCGTGCCGCATGTGCTGTCGCGCGTCACCGTCATGGCGATGCTGTTCGGGTTGCAGCGGCTGAACGCCATGCTCCTGCCGCTGATCATCACCCATGCGGCCGGTGGCACTGTGGTTGATGTCGGCTTCATGGCAGGCTTGACGGCCTTGCTCGAGATGCCGTTCATGATGATGTGGGGCTTTGCGCAGCGCCGCTTCCGGACCGTACATGTGCTTGCCTTCGGCGCGCTGATCTATTGCGTCTATCTGCTGCTGCTCGGTTTTGCTTCCGCGCCCTGGCACATCTACGCACTGCTTCTCTTCAATGCCTGCGGGGCGGCAGCGATCCTCAGCGTGCCGATCACCTATCTGCAGGACCTGATCGCGGACCGGCCGGGACTTGGAACCTCGCTGATCTCGCTGAACACTTTCATTGGGGTTGGCATCAGCGCCGGCCTCTTCGCCTTCGGCACCGCAATCACCGATTATTCCGGCACTGCCTTCGTCGGCGCGGCCGCGGGTCTGGCATCGATCGGAGTGCTGCTCTATCTCGAAAGCAGCCGGCGGCAGGCGCGGCAGTTGGCTTGAACCACGACGTTCCGATCGACAGGCGTCAACGCGGCGTGACGCGGTAGGCGCAGCGGCGGGCGCCGAGGAGGATGTGTTCACTGCGCTCGATATCGGCGCCGAGGACGGCGCGGAAGGTTTCGAGTTCGGAGCGGCAGAAGCCGCTGCAGGCGGCGGCGGCGGCGCAGATCGGGCAGTGGTTTTCGACCAGCATGAAGGAGCCGTCTGCCTCCTGCCACTGATCAGCCATATAGCCCTCGCGGGTGCGAATCGCGGCAAGGGCCTCGACGCGCGAGGCAAGGTTGTCGGCATTGCCGAGTTCCTGCCGATAGCGCTGCAGCGTCTCGGCCTCGCGGGCGGAGATGACGGTATCGAGGGCTGCGGGGCCGAGCTGTTCTACGAGCATGCCGAGGAGATTTGCCGTCAACTCGGCATGGCCATCCGGGAACTGGCGGTTGCCGCTGGCCGTGAGGTGCCAGAGCTGGCGCGGCCGCCCCCTGCCCGCGGCGGCAACGGTGACCGGTTCCACCAGCCCCTCCTCCGCCATCTTCGACAGCTGCTGGCGGGCGGCCTCGCCCGAAATGCCGAGTGCATCGCCGATCGCAGCGGCGAGCTGCGGGCCGTCGGTCTTTATCAGGATCAGGATCCGGTTGGCGGGGGACTGGCGCATATTTTCCAAGTCAAGTCTTGTTTTAATCAGGATGACGTGTAATTTTCCAATTTATAACTTGGAAAATAATCCTTCGCCAGCAAAAATATCGAGTTCATCCCATGTCGGATATCGACCAGATCGCAGCCATCCCGAACCCCAGTTCCCTTTTCCGCCTCTTTCTGCCCGAGCACCTGCCGGCAACCTTGATGCTGGCCGGCGGCGTGACGCTTTATGCGGTGGAGAGTTACATCATGGCGACGATCGCGCCTTCGATCGTGCGCGATATCGGCGGCCTCGCGCTGTTTTCCTGGGTCACCAGCCTGTTCGTCGCCGCCGCGGTGCTCGGCTCGATCTTCGTCGCCATGCGGCCGCGCGGGATCGGACTTCGATCCGTCTATGTGATCGCAGCACTGGTCTTCGGCGTCGGCAGCCTGATTGCCGCAGCCGCACCGTCGATGCCGGTGGTGCTGATCGGTCGCGCGGTGCAGGGTCTGGGAACAGGCGCACTTGCAGCGCTCGGCTATGCCTTCATCCGCTTCGTTTATCCCGAGCCGCTATGGCCGAAGGCCTCGACGCTCTATGCGGCGATCTGGGGGGTCTCGACCGTCATCGGGCCGACACTCGGCGGCTTCTTTTCTTCGGGTCACGCCTGGCGCTATGCTTTCATCGTGCTCGTGCCGCTCGGGCTGCTGATGGCGTTCCTGGCGCCGCGGCTTCTGCCCGAGGTCGAGGACGACCGCGAGCAGGAGAAAACCCCGGTTGCCCAGATCGGACTGCTGCTTGCTGCCGTGCTAATGGTGAGTGCGGCCGGCGCGATCGAGACGACGGGCGCGAAAATCGCTTTGATCGCAGCCTCGGTCGTCGCGGTCGCCGGCATGCTCTTCATCGAGGGCCGAAGCCCGAACCGGCTCTTGCCGTCCGGCGCCGTCAGCCTTTCCCGGCCGATTGCACGGGTCTATCTGACGATGCTCGCCATGACCGTCGTGCTCGTCGGCGATGTCTTTATTCCCTATTTCCTGCAGACCCTGCATGGGGTGGCGCCACTCGTATCGGGTTATCTGGTGGCGCTCGTCGCCCTCGGCTGGACATTCGCGGCCTTCCTCAGCGGCTCGCTGACTGGCAGACGGGCCTATGCGGCGATCGTCATCGGCGCTCTCATCGAGGCGGCAGCGACCGCTTGCCTCGCCGTCTTCCTGGCCAAGGACAATCCCGAGGGGCATATGCTCCTCATCGTGCCGGCGGCGATCGGCATGTTCATGATGGGCTTCGGCATCGGTCTTGGCTGGGCGCATCTCGTCGCCATGGTGCTGAAACTCGTCGCCGACAACGAGAAGGACAAGGCTTCTGCCGCGATCCCGACAATGAGTTCGCTCGGTGGGGCGTTCGGGGCCGCCTTTGCCGGCGTCATCGCCAATGGCGCCGGCCTCGTTCATCCCGGCGGCATATCAGGCGCGCTGTCGGCGGCGCACTGGCTCTATCTGCTGATGGCGCTGCCTGGTGTTCTCGCCCTCGGCGTGTCGCTGACATTACCGCGCCGCGCGTCCGATAGGACGCACTAAGAGCGCCCTATCTCTTTGTTTTGGCGCAATTCCCGGCAAAAGCGCTTCGCGCTTTGCCTGGCAAAACCGCTGCACACTTTTGCTGGAATTGCTCTAGCCAACGCGCAGCATGACCTTGCCGACATGGCTGCCGTCTTCCAGCAGCCGGTGGGCTTCGACAACCTCGTCGAAGGCAAAGACCTTGTGGATGACGGGCGCGACGGTGCCGGCGGCGAGCAGCGGCCAGACCTCGGAGAGAAGATCGTCGCGGATGGCGCGTTTTTCTTCCGCCGTGCGCGGCCGCATGGTGGAGCCGGTGACCGTCAGGCGCTTGACCATGATCGGCGAGAGGTTGACCTTTTCGGCGATCGCGCCGCCGAGGAAGGCGATGATCGACAGGCAGCCATCCCTCGCCAGCGAGGCGATGTTGCGCTCGAAATAGGCGGCACCGATCATGTCGAGGATGATATCGACGCCGTGGCCGGTCTCGGCCTTGATGACCTCGGCGAAATCCTCGGTCCGGTAGTTGATCGCGCGTTTGGCGCCAAGCTTTTCGCAAGCCTCGCATTTCTCCTTCGAGCCCGCCGTCGCGTAGACCTCGGCGCCGAAGGCGCGGGCGAGCTGGATCGCCGTCGTGCCGATGCCGCTGGAACCGCCATGGATCAGCACCGTCTCGCCTTCCGTCAGCCCGGCCATCTGGAAAAGGTTGGCCCAGACGGTGAAGAAGGTCTCAGGCAAAGCTGCCGCCTTCACCGCATCATAGCCTTTGGGAAAGGGCAGGATCTGGCCTGCCGGCAACAGGCAATATTCGGCATAGGCGCCGCCATTGGCGAGCCCGCAGACCTTGTCGCCGACGGCATGGCCGCGGACGCCGGGGCCGACGGCAACGATTTCACCCGACAATTCCAGACCGAGGATCGGGCTCGCATCCTTGGGCGCGGGATAGCTGCCCTGCCGCTGGGCAATATCGGGGCGGTTGACGCCGATCGCCTCGGCGCGCACCAGAACCTGCCCGTCTTGGGGTACTGGAAGCGGGCGCCTGCCGATCGTCATCACCTCCGGCCCGCCAAAGGAGGGCAGATCAACGAAACGCATATCCTGTGGCAATGGCATGACCGGCTCCTCCCTGGAACGGTTCAGCTTTTGGTGGAAGTGCGCGGAACCGCTCTAGCTTTTGTCTAAAACATAGGAAGTAAATCAGCCCCGGAGGCTTGGGAAGGCTTGATGTGGCAGAGGCGTCAATTCGCCTCGCCCACTGCATAAGTGCTACAGCGTCCTTTGCGCGTCTAAAAAGACGCGCGGCGCTGTAGGAGATGGAAGACCAGGCCTTCCTCGCTTTCCTTGGCGGCCGATTTGATGATGGCGATCTCGGCGCTGACGCGGTTGATATCGTCGATGACGAGGCCTCCCGGCAGTTCGATGACGCCGATCGAGCAGCGCATCAGCGGGAACAAGGCTTCGGCGCCGGTGCGGTCGTGACCGAGGATGCGGCCGGCGGCGCGGTCTTCGTCGGAATAGAGATCGCGCACGTCGTCGTGGAAATCGCTGATCAGCCGGTCGAGGATCTCCGTCAGTTCCTCCTTGGTCCAGCCGACAATGCCGATGAAGAAATCGTCGCCGCCGACATGGCCAAGGAAATGGCGCTCGGCGAAGAAATAGCGGCGCATCAGCGCGGCAAACAACGAGATCGCGTGATCGCCGAGATGGAAGCCATAGGCATCGTTGAACGGCTTGAAATTGTCGAAGTCGCAATAACAGAAGTGGCGGAGCTCATCGCCGTCGCGGCCGGACTGACGCATGAAATCGCGGATGGCGCGATTGCCCGGCAGGCCGGTCAGCGGGTTCTGGTCCTGCGCGGTCTTCAGCTGTTTCTCGTTGATGACCTTGATCAACGAGGCGGCGGAGACGACGCCGGCATAACGCATATTGTCGGTCAGGATCAGGCAGTTGCTGCCTTCCATATTGGCGAAGATCGCCATCAGCTGCTCGGCGTCGCTGTCGAGGCCGACGATCGGCGCCATCTCGACGAAATGCGAGATGCTGCGCTCATACATCTTGTTCTTCAGGAGATCGCGGCCGAAGGGCTGGTAGATATATTCCTTGAGGTGATGCTCGTGGATGATGCCGCGCGGCTCGTCATTGGCATTGAGGACGGGAAAGAAGGCCTGGCGCGGATTGCGCCGGAAGAGTTCGAAGACGCTGTCGATGCTGTCATTCTCGTAGACCGTCGGCAGCAGCTCGATCTGCTTGCGGATGAGGATTTCATCGAGCGACTGGCTGCCCCGCTTGCTCTTGCCGAGCTCCTGCAGATGCGGGAAGGACGGCGCCAGCTCTGATATATGCGTCGTCGGACGGGAGATGAACCAGCCCTGGACGAGGTCGACGCCATATTCGCGGCAGGCGATGAATTCGGCCTCGGTCTCGATGCCTTCGGCGATGACGCGCGTGCCGAGCACGTGGGCAATGTTGACGATGCTTTTCAAGAGATGACGCTTGCGCGGGCTGCGATCAATCTCGGCAACGAAATGACGGTCGATTTTGAGATAATCGACGGGATAGTCGCAGAGCAGCTTCATCTCGCCATGGCCGACGCCGAAATCGTCGATCGCCAGCTTGAAACCGGCCTTGCGCAGCCTGGAAACCAGGCCGGAAAATTCCGGCACGCTGGTATTGTCGAAACGTTCGGAGAATTCGAAGCAGACGGAGGATGGCGGAATATTGGCCTTGCGCAGGTGTTGCAGCAGGGTCTCGACCAGGTTTTCGCCATGTGGGATGAGCCGGACATCGAGATTGAGGAACAGCGTCGCGGTGGAGAAATTCGACAGCGTCGCGAATTTGGCGAGCGCGCGGCTGGCGACCATCTGTTCGAGCTGCAGCAGCTGGCCCAGCTGATGGGCCTCGTCGAGGATTTCGACCGGCGTATCATAGCCGATGCGGTCCTGGCCGCGCATCAGGGATTCGTAGCCGAAGACCGTGCCGGTGCCGGCCTCGACGATCGGCTGGAAGGCGTTCTCGACCACGAGCTTGGCAAGGGTTACGATCTGATCGCTGGCGTAGCGGCGCAGGACATCCGGCGCGACGGTGGCAGCCAAGGACATGCCGGTCTTCATTGTGGCTGATCTCCACTGTGACTTGTTCTTTTTCGTCCGGAACATGCCGCAGAAGGGTCAATGAACTCTTTCGCCAGTGTGAAAGTTTTATGAAACGCGCAAGGGCGCCATACGCGCTCCGCGTTTATTCCATTTTTCCAATGCAATCAAATGCTTGCTCAGGCGGAGCGACGGCGCTCCGCCTCGTGATCGGCGAACATGTCGGCGACGCATCTGCCGCCGGATGGAGCGTCGTCGTCAAGAATATCGTCCCGGAACTCATTGAGCTTGCGGGCGGTATCCCAGAGACGCAGCGCCTCGCGAACGACCTCGCTGCTCGAGGCATAGCCGCCATTGTCGACGGCGGCGCGGATGCCCGCTGCCTGTTGCGGAGAGATGGAAACGGTGACCATCGGCATGAACTTCCTCCCTTTTCTGATCAGACAGAACCCTGCCTCTGGGGGACGCATGACCATTTTCAGCATTCTCGGCGATCTCGCCGGTGCCTTGGTGCATTCGCACATCGGACCGCCCGCTTGCCGGGATCGGCCCATAACCCCTTAAGTCTAATCCCCTGTCATAGCCTTGTCAAAAAAAGAACGGCCGCTCTCCACAATCTCAACGGCGGATACCGATGCCGAAGGCGATCACCGTCGAGCCCTGGACGATAAGATCGGCCGCCAGGAACAGGCCGAKGATCCAGAGGCTGTTCACCGGCCAGCCGAGCGCGATGACGAAACCGGCAAGGGCGGTGATGACGCCGCTTGCGACGATCCAGCGCCAGCCCTTGACCGGCTTCATGCGCATGCCGACCCAGGTGCGGAAGACGCCGGCGATGACGAGGGCGAGCG
>NZ_JBFTQY010000119.1:0-11734 GCF_056399245.1 Rhizobium sp. 01N447_2 | reverse complement strand
CATGGTGCCATCGGTGGCGCTAGGAGTTCCGCTGTTCCAGCTTTTGAAGTCACTGGGTCTGCTCGATACCATTCCAGGCCTGGTCCTCGCCCACACGTCGGCCGCGGTACCACTGGCACTGTTGCTCATGTCCGCGTTCTTCGAGGGCATACCGCGGGAGCTCGAAGAAGCGGCGCGCATGGATGGCTGCACACGATTCCAGGCGTTTCGAAAGATTGTGCTTCCGGTCATGACAGGGGGGATAGCGGTCACCGCGCTCTTTACCTTCATCACAAGCTGGAACGAGTTCCTCTACGCGCTGCTGTTGACATCGGAGGCGACCAAAACGGCGCCGATCGTCATCGCCGAATACAATTCGGTCTATGGGCTTGCCTGGGGGGCGATGACCGCCGCAGCCGTCCTCTACTCGCTGCCGGTCATCATCGTAACGCTCGCACTGCAAAAACAAATCGTCGGCGGCCTGACTTTCGGCGCTGTAAAGGGATGAGGGAGGCAAAGGCATGGCCGGCATAGAACTGCGCAATATCAACAAGGTCTACGGAAACAGGTTTCACGCTCTGCACGATCTGAGCTTCGACGTCAGGGATGGCGAGTTCATGGTGTTCGTCGGTCCGTCAGGATGCGGAAAGTCGACGGCGCTCAGGATGATTGCTGGCCTGGAGAGCATTACGAGCGGTGAACTCAGGATCGGTGACAGGCTAATCAACGATGTCGATCCCAAGGATCGCGACATCGCCATGGTCTTTCAGTCCTATGCGCTCTACCCGCACAAGACGGTGCGGGAGAACATTGCCTTCCCCTTGCTGATGGCAGGCCTGCCGAAGACCGAGATTGCCAGCCGCGTAGACGAAGCCGCACGCATCCTTGAACTGACGACTTTGCTCGACCGCAGGCCGGCACTCCTTTCAGGAGGCCAGCGTCAGCGTGTCGCCATGGGACGGGCGATCGTCCGCAAACCAGCGGCCTTCCTGATGGATGAACCGTTGTCGAACCTCGATGCCAAGCTGCGCGTTCAGATGCGCGCCGAGATCGCCAGTCTCCAGAGAAAACTGAATGTCACGACGATTTACGTGACCCACGACCAGGTCGAGGCGATGACGATGGGTGACCGCGTCGCTGTCATGAAAGGCGGTGTGCTGCAGCAAGTCGACACACCGCAAAACCTGTACAATCGTCCTGACAATGTCTTTGTCGCCGCCTTTATCGGATCGCCCTCGATGAATTTGTACGAGGCCGTTCTGAACGGGAGGACGCTGACCCTGGGCAGCAACAGCCTAGAAATCCCCGACCGGGTTTTCGAAGACCGGCCCTCGCTCAACGGTGCGTCCAACCGTCAGGTCATTGTCGGTATCCGGCCCGAGCATATGAACGATGCCGCAATCCGGCCCTCTTCGGCCGAGATCTCGGCCCCGGTCACTCTTGTCGAGGCGCTAGGTTCTGAATCCATGGTGCATCTGAATATCGACGCCACCCGTGTGGATGCCGGCGACCCGGACGCCGTCGCCGACATCGGCAACGAAAAGGCTGCTGTAGCCCGTTTTTCTCCGAAGAGCACAGTCCGCGCAGGTGACATCGCGCGCATCGCTGTCGATGCCGAGGAACTCCATTTCTTTGAACCGGACGTCCGTACCAGCATCTGGTGATGGTGCGCAGGATCTTGCTCAAAACTCGAACAAGAGAGCCGATTGAACGCATTTCCCCAGGCGGTTTGCGAGCAACAAGCCAATCAAGAACATCGGCCTACTCTCGCTGTGGAGCAGGAAAATGGCCGAGGAGACATTAGTAATGGTAAGTGAAAACTTTTACGACGTAACACAATATCCCTTAGGCAACCCCTATGAGGATATTGGATCGGTCATCAATAGCATCATTGCAGATATTAAAAGCAGGCAAGCGGTTTCCGACCAGAATGACGGCGGGAAGCCTGGAGCAGTGATCTATATTCCGCCAGGCGATTATCGTCTTGTCACCCAGGTCGTGATAGACGTGAGCTATCTGAAGATTGTCGGCTCAGGACATGGCTTTACGTCTTCGAGCATCCGTTTCAACACACCTGCAGACGAGCTTGCACAGTGGCGCGAAGTGTGGCCGGGCGGAAGTCGCATACGTGTGGACATGTCTCCGCACGCCGCCGGCGAGGCTGCCGGAGCCGCGTTTTATGTCAAGCGCACCGGCAATCCTCGCATAAGCTCTGTGGAGTTTGCAGATTTTTGCATCGATGGCCTGCACTTCATGGACGACGGTTCGGGGCAGAATGATGCGGAAAATTCCTACAGGAATGGCAAAACGGGAATCTATGTGGGCAGCGCCAATGACTCATTCCGAATAACAGGGATGGGCCTCATCTATCTGGAACATGGAGTGACTGTTTATGACGCGGATGCGCTGGCGATAGACAATAATTTCATTGCAGAGTGCGGCAACTGTATCGAATTGAAAGGTATGGGCCAGGCCTCGAGGATAGCGAATAATTTTGTCGGAGCCGGATATAGGGGACATTCCGTCTACGCTGAAAATTACGGCGGCATCCTGGTCTCGTCAAACAACGTCTTCCCCCGAGGCGCCAGCAGCGTCTATTTTTCCGGCGTCGTGCGTTCCTCGATTACAGGAAACAGATTCCATTCCTTCTATCCCGGAATGCTGGTTTTTGCTGCGAATTGCTGCGAAAACCTGGTCTCCTCAAATCACTTTCTGCGAGATCGCGAGCCGTGGGCGCCCATGCAGAAGTACGATAACGGCCTGGATGACCTGTTCGGACTCTTGCACATTGATGGCAGCAACAATTCGGTCATCGCCAACCACATTTCAGAAACGATCGATACTCAATATATCAAGCCTCTCGCCGCAAAGCCTGTGATCATCAATGTCGTTTCCGGCAGCGGCAACTACATCGCCAATAATCACATCGTGGCCACAACCGAAATGTCGCAGATCAACGACGCACCAAACAGCGCCTGTTTTTCAACGCAAGTGGGCGCATTGCTTTCAACGGACAATTTGAAGGCGCTCGAGGTAACGGCAGTACGGGTGCAAAGGGGTTCGGTGCGGAATACAGTTCTGGATTCAGGCAGTGTCGAACAGGTCGAGATGGACAGAACAGCGAATGCTTTCAGGGGCACTCCAGTTCCCGGGCAATCGTCGGCAGAGTTTCACTAGATCGAGCATAGCTAGGCCGTCGGTCGAAAATCCAGTGACTATTCGGAGTTGTGTTCATGGCGAACCAAACGGACCGGGAAGATGACCCGTTGATGAAGCAAAACCTGTTCCTACCCTCTGGGTACTGCTTGGAATTTTGGGCCGCGGGCGACGGCTTTTTTCGTATCGACATTGACGGGAAAACGGTTTGGCAGGTTCGGTCATTTGCCATCCATCCGGAGTTTTTCAAATATCACCACAGGGAAGCTTGCGAGGTCACCATTGTCACCAATGCGCCGGACGCTGTTCTGTGGGCCTATGGGTATCAGCCTCAAACCGTGAACGAGACCGGTATAACAGTGTTTGAATTCTCGGAAAAAGGGATCCTTCAACGCACCGGCGCGGAAATTGAAGATTGGCTTCGGTCCGATCCGGATCGTCCTGCGCTTCATTTCTCGCCAATCCGGCATTGGATGAACGACCCCGTAGGTCTCTGCAAGATCGACGAGCTATGGCACCTTTTTTATCAATTCCATCCGAGCGGCAGTGATTGGGGACCGATGCACTGGGGACATGCGACCAGCCGCGATCTGGTCAATTGGCTTCACATGCCGGTATTTCTGCATCCAGAACAGAACCTGTGGCGTCTCGGCGCCACAGGAGGCGCATTCTCCGGCAATGCCTTTCGGGATCGAGATGGAAGTTTGATGTTCTTTTACACCGAGCGCCTGCCCGCCTATGACCTTTTCGAAGGCTATCGGGAAATTCAGAAAATAGCTCGCCCAGATCGGCTGATGATCAAGGCGGAAGGCATTGTGACGGTGTTGGAAGAGCGTCCCGACGGTGTCGAGCACGACTTCCGCGATCCAAAAGTTTGGTGGGATGACACAGCCAACGCCTATCGCATGATACTCGGCGCATCGATCGAAGGCGATCCCGCGGTGTTGTTGTTCGGCTCCGCCGATGGCCTCGATTGGCAATATCTCAGGCCGCTCTACCGTGCACCGGCTAATTTCCGCCAAGAAGGCGCGCGTGCGGTGGAATGCCCGGATTTCTTTCGGCTGGAGGAAAAGTGGGTTCTGGTGATGGGTTTTGTTGGCCATGTCGAGCCACGAACACGGCGCCACAATCTCCTTTATGCCCTGATCGGCGAGTTTATCGACGACTGCTTCGTACCCGACATGCCGGAACTGCAATTGCTGGATTTCGGCACCGATTATTATGCGATGCAGAGTTTCGAAGCGGGAGGGCGCCAGATCGCCTTTGCCTGGCTTTTCAATTGGGAATATCGCAAGCCCGAGGGCTCAGCCTATTCCGGGGAGATGTCCCTACCACGTGTTCTAAGTTTGAGTGAAGACAGGAAGAGGCTGCGCATGCTGCCGACGATCGAAGTCGACGATCACTTTGCCGCTGACCCTATCGTCGAGGACCAAAGCGGCAAATTCTCGCTACCGATGGCTGCCATTGAAATCCGCCTTTCCGGAGCCCTGGAAGGCAGCAAGGTCGTTGCGACGCAGGGCGGCGAACTTGCCTTCGAGGTGGGCGTCGCTGGCGGTATCCTCTCGATCCGGCTCGCCCAGGACGACGGCTCGATCCATTACGTGGCGGAGCTTGGCGACGGAAAGGACCTTCGTCTGTTTCATGACCGTGGAATCGTCGAGATCTTCGCCGATGGCGGAACTGTTTGTGGAACCCGTCGCGGCTACGCGAACATCAACCCCGATTACCTGGAAATCTCATCGTCCGCTTCAACGCGGGTGCTGGAAAGGGATGTGAAACGCTGCTGTGCTGCCATGAGCTATTGAATGAAACGCTTGGGCCTTCACGGAATAACGAGATCTTGATCGACAACAACAGTTATCGACACTTCCGCCGGCCCTATTTGACCGAGAATTGCACTGATATCGCAGATTTCAGGCAGCGCTGGGGAGGGTGGGATGCTTCAAGTCCGCAAATTATTGACAGCCGCGACAGCCGTCATCGTGGTTGCCGTATCGTCGTCATCCTGCACGACGACCTCGAATGACTCGATGCAAACCGGCTCGGTTGGATATACCGGCGCCGACTATTCGCTCAGACCTGCCTGCCGCGATGGATTCGGCAACGATCATCCTTGCAGCTATTAGCGACCGATAGAGTGAAGCTCCGATTGCCGTGTAGTTTCGACGATCTGTTGACGCATTTTGCGGCATTCGCCCCGCGCGCTTCGTCAGCGCCGTGATGGCCCTGACCCCGATTGATAGGACGTTCAGCCCAAAAAGCGGCTGCTAAGCCCGGCTTTCCCATAGCCCGAGGATGAAGTACACAACCGAGGTGGTGCTTTAGGAAAGACAGTCATGCGGTATCTTCGGTCAGGGCCGCGTCGGCTTCAAACCCAGGACATGGGCGCCCCGCGCGCAAAAATGGTCGGTCTGCGGTCCGGTGAAATTGCCGATCGAAATATTCGCGTCATCCTGGAAGCCATCCGCCGCCATGGCCCGCTGACGCGGATGGAGCTTGGCCGGCATTGCGGCCTGACCGGCCCCGGCATTACCAATATTCTCCGCCGATTGGCCGAGGAGAAGCTCGTCACCTCCAACCGTCGCAATGGCGTTGGCGGAGGGGCCACCGCTACCGAGTTTGCCTTGCGCCCGGAAGGCGCGTTCTCGATCGGCGTCAAGCTTCGCCAAAGGCGTGGCGAGGCCGTGCTCATCGATCTGAGTGGCCAGGTCCATGACCGGGTCTATATCGAGCTGGTCCCCGCTGACAAAGTCGGCGTGCTGCATGCGGCCGTCAGGGATATGGTCGATCGCCACGCCGCCTTGCCGATCATCGGCCTTGGCATCGCCGCCAACGACTGGACGGAGGATCAAAGCAATCAGATCGCCGCGATGTCGACGATCGCGCGACCCTATGTCGAGAACGAGTGCACGGCGAGCCTTCTCGCCGAACGCACGATCGGCAGCTCCGGCCGGGAAGGCGGACTTGCGATGATCATCATCGACGACGACGTTCAGGCCGGCTTTCTCATTCGCGGTATTCCCTATTCCGGCGTGCATGGCCGGGCGGGCAGTATCGGCGAAATGCTGACCGGCCCGGACAATGTCCAATTGAACACCGTCGTCGGCTTCGAGTCGCTGCGATCACGGATCGGCGAGCAGGACTTCACCCGCCTGCTGAAGGGCGAAGAATTCTCCTCACCGTCACTGTCGCAATGGATACGGGAAGCCGCCGGCCATCTGCTCGACCCGATCATCGCCATGGCCGGGTTCCTTGCCCCTAGCGTCGTCATGATCGGCAGCGACCTGCCGCAGGGCGTGATCGAAGCGCTGATCCATCAGCTTTCCATCGAGCGGCGCGATACCTCGACGAGGCCGTTGCTGACGCCCTGGATTTCTCCGATGAAACCCGCGAGCTTCAGCGGCGGCGGCGTTGCGCTCGGTGCAGCCCTCCTGCCCTTCCTCAACACTTTGCTGCTGCCGCCGGCTTCGGCCTGATGGCCGGGTCAGCCGAGCGCTTCATCGGTGTGGCTGAGATCGGAGGCCAGCGCCTTGTCCAGGATTTTCTGGATATTGGCCGCCCGCCGGAACGAGGGTTCCTGGGTCCTGCCCGCCCGCACGGCCTGGACGAAACGCTGGTAGTTCGTCTCGACCGGATCGAAGGGGACGTCACGCCAGGTTGCCGTGTGCACGTCCTCACCAAGACAGGCGCGAAGCGTCGATTTTCCGGTGTCGTAGATCATCTCGATCGAGCCGGTTTCGCCATAGACCCTGAGGCGCAGCTGATCCATCTGTCCGGCCGCCGTGCGCGTCGCCTGGATCGTCCCGATCGCGCCGCCGAAGAAATCGACATTCATCGTAAAGCTGTCATTCGCATCGAGATCATACTCGCCGATCTTGTGGCCCGGCGCCTTGTCGAAGGTCTTCAGCCGCGCGAAGACATGCGCAACGTCGAGCCCGGAACCATATGATGCGAAATCGACGATATGAATTCCGATATCGCCGAGCGCGCCGTTGGATCCATGCTTCTTGCTCAGCCGCCACAGCCATTTGCTTTCGGTTTTCCAGTCGCCCCAGTGGCGACCGACCAGCCAGCTTTGAAGGTGGGACGCCTCGATGTGCCTGATCTCCCCGATTTCGCCGGCGAGCACCATCTGCCGGCCTTTCTGAAGGGCGGGCGAATTGCGATAGGTGAAATTGACCATGCCGACCTTGCCCGATCGCTCGATGGCCTCGGTCATCTCCATGGCCTTGACCGCATCGGTGGCGAGCGGCTTTTCGYAGAAGACGTGCTTGCCGGCGGCGATGGCCTGCAGCGTCGTCGGGTGGTGAACGCGGTCCGGCGTGACATTTGCCACCGCGTTGAACTCGCCCCAGGCGAGAGCATCCTCGAGGGTCGTGAAATGGTTGGCGATGCCATGTTCGGTGCAGAAGGCCGCGAGCCTTTCCGGGACGACATCGACGCCGCCCACAACGCTGACGCCTTCGATCGCCTTGAAGTTGGCGGCATGCTGATTGGCCATTCCGCCGGTACCGAGAATGAGTAAACGCATCTTATCCTCCATGGAATTAACATCCCCGCCGCAGTTCAGCCGGGGCAAAACCGCACTCGCACCATCGCAGCCATCCGCGATTGCCTCGTGCTCTTCTTCAGGAAAATTGCGGTGGATGCGCCGCGCGTCCCATAGGACGCTCCATCACTTTCACGGCGCAGATCCTTTTCCGAAAATCGATCTCGATTTTCGGAAACTGTGCGCTAGCTGCTGTTGATTGTCGCCAGCATCTCAACCTCCCAGGTTCCGGCCTCCCAAGCTGTGGCTTGACATCAAATCAAAGTAACTTAATCTAATTAATGCAGCACGGAAGTGAGGAGAGGTCAACTGACCGCCAGGCTGTATCCGTTCAAAATGGGGAGGAGACCCATCATGAAGAGCGCCACCGTCAGCGCATTTGCGCTGAGCACTATGTTATTTTCAGCATCCGTTTCATTTGCCCAGGAACTTGCCACGAAGGACAGGATCGGCCTTGCCGATGCGCCAAAATCCCTCGTCGTCCGTCTGACGAACGACAGTCCCAACAATTCGGATCCGGCGATCGCCGAGGGCTATCAGAAGCTCTTCGTCGATTTCATCAAGAAGCATCCGGACTGGAAATTGCAGATGCAATTCATGTCCTCGGACATCGGCACGGAACAGGCCAAGATGCTGGAGCAGGCCAAGGCCGGCAACGCGCCTGACTGCGCTGCTGTCGACTCCTTCGTCCTCTCGCAGTTCATGGTCAATCATGTGCTTGCGGACTTCACGCCGTATTTTTCGAAGGAAGAAGTGGACGACCTGTTCCCCTTCATCCGCAGCGGCATCACCGATAAGGACCAGACGGTCCGCGCCTGGTGGTGGGATACGGACCTTCGTGTGCTCTACCGCAACAAGTCGATCGTTGCCGATGCGCCGCAGACATGGGACGACCTGAAAAAGGCCGCGCTCGCCTCCACCAAGGAAGGCATGGAAGGCGTTCTCTTCAACGGCGGGCGCTGGGAAGGGACGACATTCGACTGGCTCGCGAATTATTGGGCGCTGGGCGGCAAGCTCGTCGACGACTCGGGCAAGCCGGTATTCGGCGAAGGCGAAAACAAGGAGAAATTCCTGAAGGCGCTGAATTATTTCAAGGATCTCGTCGATTCCGGTGCCGCGCCCAAGCGCGTCAGCACGATCGCGAATTACGACGATATGAATGCTGCGGCCGCAGCGGCGACGACGGCGCTCTTCATCGGCGGCAACTGGCAATATGCGCAGCTGAAGGCCACGCTCGACGAGGACGAGTTCAACAATTGGACCTTCTCGCCGATCCCCGGCCCCAGCGCCGATCAGCGTTCGACCGGCACCGGCGGCTGGACGATCGCCTCCTTCAGCAAGGACAAGGACAAGGTCGAGATGTGCGCCAACCTCGCACGCGAGGTCTATATGGGACCGGCAAACGCGCTGCAGCAGCAGTTGCCGACCAGGAAATCACTGTTCGACAAATATGAGGTCTTCTCCACCGAAGCCAACAAGACCTTCGCCAAGGCTCTGGTCGACGGACAGGCACGCCCGGGTGTGCCGATCTATCCCGAAATCTCGAACCAGATCCAGATCATGATGGGCGACGTGCTTTCGGGGACGAAAAAGCCGGAAGACGCCTTGAATGCCGCCTTCAATGCGGCGCTGGAGGCTTACAAGCGTCTCTAGTGCTTCCGACCGTGACGGCGCCTGCCCGCCAGGCGCCGTCGACATTGCGAAACCCCGCACAGAGAAGCCAATGAGCCCCATTGCCATCGAGGCTGATAGCCCGCCTCAAAGCAGAACGTTCATGCGCCGTTTCGCCGGTGCGCCCCTGCCCTGGATCATGCCCGTGATCGTCGTCATCGGCATCTTCTACCTTTACCCCGTCATCGACGTTTTCAGGCTTTCATTCACCAATGCCACGCTGATCGGCGACAGTCAGGATTATACGCTGGGGTCCATCACCAATGCGTTGAGCTCGCCGCAGCTGCCCGACATTTTATGGGCGACCCTGATCTTCGTCGGCGGCAGCGTCATCGGTCAGCAGATCTTGGGCCTTGCGGTCGCTGTCGTGGTCATCCGCGGCGAAAAGCGCGGCCTGTTCGGCACCACCATTCTGAGGACGACGGCGCTGGTTGCCTGGGTCGTTCCGGGAATTGCCGGCGGCATCATCTGGCAGATGCTCTTTTCCGAAGCGCCTTATGGTGCGCTGAACAGCATTCTGAGGCTGATGCACATGCCTGTTGTCGCCTGGCTCTCGGATCCTGCTATTGCGCCGTGGTCCACCCTCATTTCCAATATATGGCGCGGCACCGCATTTTCGATGGTCGTCATGTATGCGGCTCTGAAGTCGATCGATCCCTCGCTCTATGAAGCGGCGGAGGTCGACGGCGCGACGGCATCACAGCAGTTTTTCTTCGTCACGCTTCCGCAGCTGCGCGCGGCGATCCTCGTCAACATGATCCTCATTACGATCCAGACGGTGAATACCTTCGATGCGATCATCACGCTGACGGGCGGCGGTCCGGGGCGTGCGACCGAGGTCATCTCGCTCTACGTCTTCAATATCGTCTTTAGAAACTACGACCTGTCCGGCGGCAGCGTGCTCTCCGTGCTGATGCTGATCATCAGCCTCGGGCTCGCCTTCGTCTATGCGTCGTTCCTGCCGAAGGAGGAAGAGCAATGAGCGGGCGGACCGGAACGCGGCTCGGCGATGCCATGAGCTATCTGTTCATGCTGGTAATGTTCGTATTCTTCGCCGGCCCCCTTACCTATCTCCTGTCGATGGCGATGCGCGACAAGCGCGAGATCTATCGCGGCGCGGCGCGATATATTCCAAACAATCCCACCATCGACAACTTCATCACCGTTCTCAACAACAGTTACTTTCCGATCTATCTCTGGAACGGCCTCAAGCTTGCCGCCCTCAGCGGACTGGGCGTCCTGATCGTCGCACTGCCCGCGGCATACGCCTTTTCCCGATTTCAATTCCGGGGCAAGGGCCTGTCGATGATGGGGCTGCTGCTCTTCCAGATGATCTCGCCGCTCGTCATTATGGTGCCGCTCTACCGCTACATGAACCGCCTCGGCCTGCTGGATACGCATTTTGCCGTCGTCATGGTCTATATCGCACTTGGCGTTCCGCTGGCGACCTGGCTCCTGAAGAGCACGGTCGACGGCATTCCGCGCAGCCTCGACGAGGCGGCCATGATCGATGGCTGCAACAGGTTTTCCGTCTTCTGGCGCATCGTTCTGCCATTATCGGCGCCGGGCATAGCCTCGGTCTTCATCATCACGGTGATTGCCGGCTGGTCGCAATTTCTGGTGCCTTTTCTGTTGCTCACGAAAAATGATCTGATGCCGATCGGCGTCGGGATCTTTAACTTCCGCGGCATGCAGACCGACTCGTCCATCCAACTGCTTGCCGCCGCCTGCCTGATCGCGGTCGTTCCGGCGATCGTCGCCTTCCTGTCGCTCCAGCGGCTGATCCTCGGGGCAATGACCAGCGGCGCGGTCAAGGGATGAGGAGCGGTTCAGTCTCTATGCGCAAGGAAGGATTTCAAGCATGAACCAGACACTCGGCGCCAGACTGTCCCCGGATCTGACGGGCGCCAATGTCGAGGATGCAGGTGAGCACAACAGGGCCGTCGTCCTGCGCTGCATCCATCGTCAGGCGCCGATTTCGCGCGCTGAAATCGCCAGGCGGACGGGTTTTACCAAACCGGCAATCGCCCGGATCGTCGATCGCCTGCTGGACGAGGGCCTGATCATGGAAGCCCGCCGCCGGCATGGGCTGAGAGGCCAGCCGGCGATCGAACTCGAAATCAATCCGGATGCCTGCTTTGCCATCGGCATCAACATCGATCGCGACCATCTGACGATCCTGGCCGTCGATGCCGTTGGCAACGTCCGCGCCCGTGTGCATCATGAGAAACGTTTCATCCTGCCGGCGGAATTCCTGCAGCTCACGGCCGATGCGATTTCGCATTTCCAGCGCAGCCGGCTCATCGACGACGCGCGCCTGGCCGGCATCGGTCTGGCGATGCCGGATTGGCTTGGCGAGATTTCGCTCCTCGGCAAGCC